>NZ_JBHMCY010000048.1:0-58192 GCF_042430725.1 Streptomyces cinereospinus
GTACCCGTTCCCAGCCGGGTCCGCGACAAGATCGCGAAGTCAGACTGGAGTACTAAGCGCTTCATCGATCCGGTAGTCCGGAGAAAGAAAGAATCGGATCCCCAGGATGAATTCCAACTCGATCCTCACGCTCCCCCAGGTCCTTCCACCCAGCCAGAACCGGCACGCGATCCCCCGCCACCTGGCGGTCTCTCGGCACCCAGTACGTACGCCAACTCGGCACGCATCCACCCCTGCTCGATCCGCTTCAACACGTCGATCCAACAGGGAAGACGACGCAGGGGACGACCCGGCCACGGACCCCGTGGCCGGGGAGCAGGCAGGCAAGGCCCGGACCGGCGAGGCGTCCCCGCTGCGCGAGGCGGGACCGCTGACGCTCCGGACGCCGGCCGGGACCGCCAAGGAACTGGTGCTCGACGGTCGGCAGGCCCACACCACCGGGGTCCTGGTCGCCGGCGGTCTCGCCGTGTGGGAGGACACGGGTGCCCCACCCGTCGCGGTGTGGTGATCGACGTTCGATGCCGACGCCTTCGGCCAGCGGCTCGCGGCCGGCGGCAGCGTGGAGTTCGACGACGTTGCGGTGGGTACCGACGACGAGTTCGGTTACCCGTCCCCGGACGAGGACCTGCGGTCGCCGCGGGCCGCCCTGGCAGCTCCGGTCGGGCGGCTCCTCTCCGCCCGGCTCCTTCTCGGCGTGGCCGAGCAAGCGCTCGCCGAAGCCCGTGATCACAGCAGGACGGGCCACGCGCCCTGGCACCCCGCCTGGCCGGCCGGCACTCCGCACGGCCGGCAGGTGCGGACCGCCTACGGAGAACTCACCGCCCTCACCCGCTCTGCGTCCGCACGCACCGATCAAGCACTCGAAGCCGTGCGAGGCGGACGTGAGCGCGGCGAAGACCACACCCACGACGAGTACGCGGTGTCGCCGCCCTCGGGGCACGGCCGAAACCGCCGCGGCCGTCGCCGCCCTCGGGGCCACGGCTTGACCCGCCGCGTCCGGCGGGGCGCAGGAGTCCACCACCCGCGCCTTCGACGTCATCCGCGCCCGCTCCGCCTCCACGCGGCTGGGTGTCGACCGGTTCTGGCGCGATGCCCGCACTCACACCTCGCAGGAGCCTGTCGTCCACCGGCTCCGCGCTGCCGGGGAGTACGTCCTCAACGGCGCCCGCCCTCCGTTCGTCCTGCCCGCCCGACCGGGAGGCGGGGGCCACGGCGGCGACACCGGCCGGACGTGCGCATCGCAGGCCCGCGGTGACATGGTCGACGGGGCTGACCGCTCTGGCCGTCGGCCCGCTCACAGCGGTGGTGACCGCGCAGGCGGGAGTGTCGGGTGCGGTGTTCCCGCTGCCCGTCCAGTTGAGCGTCCTCGGGGTGCCCGGCCCGGCGGGCGCACCTTGGCGCGCGTGACCGGGGCGCCGCGGCGCTGCACGCGACCGCCCCGGAGGCCGGGCGGGGACCCACCGATGTGCTGTTCAACGGGGTGGCCGGGCCCGGCGCCCCGCTGCGCCACTACCGCGGGGGCCTGCCGCACAGCTGATGGCGGCTGCCTCGGGACACACCTGCACCCTCGTCTGCCCGAGACGGCCCTGCGTCCGCTGCTCGCCGCTCCGGCCACCGTCCTCGGTGCCCTCTGCACCGCGCAGTCACTGCGCTGACGGCGGTGGCGGCGCACACGCCAGTCACCACCGCCACCGCCCATCCAGAGAAATGTGAACGCCGCACTTCCTGCGCATGTCGGACCGTTGAGAACGTGAAACGCATACGCAAGCGACATTGACCTGGCTGGATATCGCTGCAACTCTCGTGACTGTGAGCAAGTCCGAGATCCTCGCCGCCCGCCTGCACGTCGATCTGCGACGCCAGGCCAGCGCCATCTGTGCCGTCGGTCGCTGCACCTACTGACCGGCACAGCTCACTTCGCTCCCCTGCACAGCCGGCTTGTGCGCAAGCCGCTGTTCTCACAGATGTCGGCGTTCCTCATAGCCCTTTTCGCCGAAGTCTCTTTTCGGCCGATCGACGTCTGCACTTCCTCTGACCCAATTCTCTGAACAGGACCCTTCCATGGTCACGACGGCATCGACCCGACGTCACTTCCTCACCCTGCTCGGTCTTTCGGCGGTGTCGGTGAGTTGCGGCACGACCGCGTCCGGAGCACCGGCCGCCAAGGACCAGACCAAGACGCTGAGATATCAGGGCTGGGCCGGTCAGGTCACGTTGCCCGAACTGGCCGCGGATCTCGGCTACCTGGAGGACGTGAAGCTGGAGTGGGTCGGCAACACGATCAGCGGACCGCAGGACATCCAGTCCGCGGCCACGGGTCAGGTCGACTTCGGCGGCGCGTTCAACGGCGCGGTCGTCAAGCTGGCCGCCAACAACGCTCCGGTCAAGGCCGTCATCAGTTACTACGGCGCCGACAGGTACGCCTACAACGGCTTCTACGTCCTCACGGACAGCCCGATCCGCTCGGCCCGGGACCTGATCGGCAAGAAGGTCGGGATGAACACCCTCGGCGCCCACTCCGAGGCCATGCTCGACATCTACCTTCAGCGGGGCGGCCTGTCCCAGGCGGACATCGACAAGGTCGAGCCGCTCGTGGTGCCGCCGGTCAACACCGCGCAGTCCCTGCGCCAGAAGCAGATCGACGTGGCCGTACTCGGCGGCATCCTGCGCGACAAGGCCCTGGAGACCGGCGGCATCCGCCCACTGTTCACGGACTACCAGCTGCTCGGCGCGTTCAGCGCCGGCACGTACGTGATGACGGACCGCTTCCTGAACGAGAACCCCGACACGGCACGGACCTTCGTCACCGCCGTGGGGCGGGCCATCGAGTGGTCCCGTTCCACTCCGCACGAGGAAGTCGTCGACCGGATGACGGAGATCGTGCAGAAGCGCGGCCGCAACGAGGACACCGCACCGCTGCAGTTCTGGCGGTCGTACGGCGTCGCCGAGAGGGCGGGCCGGATCACCGGCAAGGAACTCCAGTTGTGGATCGACTGGCTGGCCGAGCGGGGCGACATCAAGAAGGGCCAGGTCACGCTGTCGGACCTCTATACCAATGAGTTCAACGAGTACGAGACGTCCTCCACCGCGAAGAACGGGAGCTGATCATGCCGGAAACCACCGCGCGCTCCACGGCGCCCAGGATCGTGTTCGAGGACGTACGAAAGGACTTCACCGTCAAGGACCGGACGGGGGCCGGGCAGCGGGCCACCCGGTTCACCGCCCTGGACGGCATCGACCTGGAGATAGCGGACGGCGAGTTCGTCGTCCTGGTCGGTCCCAGCGGCTGCGGAAAGTCGACGCTGCTGGAGCTGCTCGGCGGCCTCACCCGGCCCACCGGCGGGCGGATCCTGCTGGACGGCGAACCCGTCACCGGCCCGGGCCTGGACCGGGGCGTCGTGTTCCAGCAGTACGCACTGCTGCCGTGGCGCACGGCACAGGGCAACGTCGAGTTCGGCCTGGAGGCCACCGGCGTCCCACGGCGCCAACGTGCGGCACGCGCCCGGGAGTTCCTGGATCTGGTCGGCCTGTCGGGGTTCGAGGAACGGCATCCGCACGAGCTGTCGGGCGGGATGCGGCAGCGGGTGGCGATCGCCCGCAGTCTCGCCTACGACCCCGACGTCCTGCTGATGGACGAGCCGTTCGCCGCGCTGGACGCCCAGACCCGGGAGTCGCTCCAGGACGAACTGCTGCGCATCTGGCAGCGCACCGGCAAGACCGTCGTCTTCATCACCCACGGCATCGACGAGGCCGTCTACCTGGGACAGCGCGTCGCCGTCATGACGTCCAGGCCCGGCCGGATCAAGCAGATCGTGCCGGTCGCGCTCGGCTCCCGTACGGCGACGGACGACCTCCGCTCCAGTCCCGAGTTCGCACGTCACCGCCGTGAGATCTGGTCGCTGCTGCACGACGAGGTGACCAGGGCCCAGCAGTTGGAGAAGGAGGAGGCCTCCGTATGAGTTCCACGACCGGCACGACCGAAGAGAAGGCCGGCGCGACCCACGGGACCGACGCGACGAACACCACGGACACGACGGACACGACGAACACCGTTCAGGCGCCTTCCCTCACCGCATCCGCCGAGTCCGCCGAGCCCGTCACGTCCACTGAGCCCGCCTCGTCCGCCGCTGCCACGCGCGACGCCTCGTCGCACCCGGACGCACGCCGGGCCCTCCCGCCCACGGCCCGTGTCCACCGGACGGCGCTGCGGACGGTGCGCCGGCTGCCGTACCTGCTGCTCAAGGGGGCGACCAGGTCCGCGGCCATCGTGGGTCTGCTCCTGCTGTGGGAGATCGCGCCCCGCGCCGGTCTGGTGGACCGGACCTTCCTGCCGCCGTTCAGCGAGGTCGCCGACGCCTGGTGGGGGCTCGCCACAGACGGTCAGCTCGCCGACAACGCACGCGCCAGCCTGGCGCGCTCGTTCAGCGGATTCGGTGTCGCCGTAGCCGTCGCCGTCCCGCTGGGGCTGCTGATCGGCTGGTACCGGCCCGTCGCCGACCTCCTCGGACCGCTGCTGGAGGTGTTCCGCAACACCGCGGCGCTGGCCCTGCTGCCGGTGTTCGTCCTGCTGTTGGGCATCGGCGAGACCTCGAAGATATCCATCGTGGTGTACGCGTGCACCTGGCCGATCCTGCTCAACACCATCAGCGCGGTCCGCCACGTCGATCCGACCCTGCTGAAGCTGGCGAAGTCGATGGACCTGTCCGCGCCCCGGCTGTTCCAGAAGGTGATCCTGCCGGCCTCGGCGCCGGTGATGTTCACCGGCATCCGGCTGGCCGGAGCGGTGTCGATCCTGGTGCTGGTCGCCGCCGAGATGATCGGCGCCAAGGCGGGCCTCGGCTATCTGATCAATGCCTCGCAGTACAACTTCGCGATCCCGCAGATGTACGCGGGCATCGTCACGATCTCCGCCGTCGGCGTGCTCTTCAACCAGTTCCTGGTGACCGTCGAGCGGCGGCTCAGCTCCTGGCGCGTACCCGCGGGCAACTGACCCGCCCGGCCCTCGCCCCTCCCCTCGCCGCCCCCTCCCCTCCTCCCCCTCTCACCCGCTCCTCCCGCTGCCCCAGATCCGAGGAACCCCATGACCGCGCCCAGACCCCGTCAGCTGCATCTCAACGCTTTCCTGATGAACGCCGGCCACCACGACGCCGCCTGGCGGCATCCGCGCACCCAGCCCGAACGTGTCACCGACCTGCGCTACTTCCAGCACCTCGCACGCACCGCCGAGCGCGGCCTGCTCGACTCCGTCTTCCTCGCCGACGGACTGGCCCTGTGGGGCAAGGTCCGCCACAACGCGCTCGGCGGCTTCGAACCGCTCACCCTGCTGTCGGCCCTGGCGGCGGTCACCGAGCACGTGGGCCTGATCGCCACCGTCTCCACCACCTTCAACGAGCCCTTCCACACCGCCCGCAAGTTCGCCTCCCTGGACCACATCAGCGGCGGCCGGGCCGGCTGGAACATCGTCACCTCCGGCACCGTGAACGAGGCCCGCAACTTCGGGCAGGACGAGCACCTGGAGCACGCGCTGCGCTACGAGCGGGCGCGCGAGTTCGTCGAGGTCGCCACCAAGCTGTGGGACAGCTGGGAGGACGACGCCGTCCTGCTCGACCGTGAGCGCGGCATCTACGCCGACACCGACAAGGTGCGGGAGATCAACCATCGCGGGGAGTACTTCGCGGTGCAGGGCCCCCTGAACGTACCGCGCACCCCGCAGGGCCACCCGCTGCTGGTGCAGGCCGGTTCGTCGGAGGACGGCAAGGAGTTCGCCGCCCAGTACGCCGAGGCCGTCTTCACCGCCCAGCAGACACTCAGCGACGGCCAGGCCTTCTACAAGGACGTCAAGGCCCGGCTCGCCCGCCACGGCCGCACCGGGGACCAGTTGCTGGTGCTTCCCGGCATCGCGCCCGTCATCGGCTCCACGGAGGCCGAGGCCCGCGCACTGGAGCAGGAGCTGACGGACCTCCAGGTCCCGGAGTACGGGCTGGCCCAGCTGTCCGGGATGCTCGGCACCGATCTGAGCGGACTGCCGCTGGACGGGCCACTGCCCGAGCTGCCCGAGGAACGGGACATCAACGGCAACAAGAGCCGCTTCACGCTCGTCGCCGAACTCGCCCGCCGTGACGGCCTCACCCTGCGTGAGCTCATCGCCCGCCTCGGCGCCGGACGCGGCCACCGCGTCTTCGCCGGCACTCCCGAGCAGACAGCCGACGAGATCGAGCAGTGGTTCACCGAGGGCGCCGCCGACGGCTTCAACATCATGCCGCCGCTTCTGCCGGGCGGCCTGGAGGACTTCGTCGATCACGTCGTACCGATCCTGCAACGGCGCGGGCTGTTCCGCACCGAGTACACCGGCCGCACCCTGCGCGAGAACTACGGCCTGGCCCGCCCCGCCAACCGGCTGACCGCGACAGCCACCGCGGGGGAGGTGGCCGTGTGACCGGTCTCCGCCTCATCACGGGCGTCCCGGTGGCCGGCGGCGGCCCCGCCGCCGGAGGCCTGGCGGCCGCGGCCGGAACCGGGCTCCGGCCCACCGGGGCGGCGGGTCCGGCCGGCGGCTTCCACGAGGTCGTCACCGCGGTCCAGGCCGGGGTGCCGCCGTACGGGAGGAACCACCTGCGCCCCGGTGACCGGCTCACCGCCTCGCCGAGGCCCTCGACAGCGTCTGGCGGCAGTCAGTCGCGCGCCTCCCTGCACGCCGGGGGCGGGCACACCGTACGGGCGGGGCAAGCGGTCCGCTGACCCCAGGTCCGGGACGCGGAATACCTGGACCGTGCGGGGCTGCCCGGCCGCTACCGCCGGCACGTCGGCCGGGGACGGGGCCGCACAACCGGCCCGCTGCGGGTCATCCGCCCTCCCCTCAGTCCGCCGGGGACCAGGTGGACCTCACCGGCCATCACGTCCTGACCACCCGACCGGTCACTTCCCCGACCGATGCCTCCGACCGATCACATCCCGACCGATCACCCCTCGAAAGGACACCCGCGCATGACCACCAGCACCGAGTTCGACATCCGCAGGATCGGCGGTCGTATCGGCGCCGAGATCCTCGGCGTCGATCTCTCCTCCGACCTCGACCCCGCCGTCGTCACCGAGATCAACTCCGCTCTCCTGGAACACAAGGCGCTCGTCTTCCGCGACCAGCACCTCGACGACGCGGGCCAGCTCCGCTTCGCCTCCCTCTTCGGCCAGCTGACCACCGCGCACCCGACGGTCCCCTCCGTCGACGGCCGGCCGCAGATCCTGCCGGTCGACGGCGACGAGGGGATCCGCGCCAACCAGTGGCACACCGACGTCACCTTCGTCCGTACGCCCCCGAAGGCCTCCACGCTGCGCAGCATCGTGGTCCCGCCCTACGGCGGCAACACGCTCATCGCCAACTCGGCCGCCGCGTACCGGGATCTGCCCGAGCCGCTGCGGGAGCTGGCGGACAGGTTGTGGGCGGTGCACACCAACGACTACGACTACGCCGCCCCGAAGAGCGAGAAGGCGGCCGAGTACCGCAGGCGGTTCGTCTCACGGACGTACCGCACCGCCCACCCGGTCGTCCGCGTTCACCCCGAGACCAAGGAGCGCGGGCTGTTCATCGGCGGCTTCGCCCAGAGCATCGTGGGCCTCGGCCCGTCCGACTCCCGTGACCTGCTGCGCATCTTCCAGTCGTACGTCACGCGCCCCGAGAACATCGTGCGCGTGGCCTGGACGCCCGGCGACCTCGTCCTGTTCGACAACCGCATCACCCAGCACTACGCCCCCGACGACTACGGCGATCTGCCGCGCCTGCTGCACCGGGTGACCGTCGCGGGCGACGTCCCGGCCGGTGTCGACGGCACGCTCAGCCGCATCATCGAGGGCGACGACGCCGCCCACTACACCCCGGCCGCGGCCTGAGCACCGCACCCGCCACGCGCGGCCGCCGGGCGGGGACACGCCCTCCCGCCCGGCGGCCTGCCCGTAACGTTGCCAGTCGACGAGTCCGCGGTGGCTGATGAGGGGTGCGGCGATGCCGGCGAAGGCGAGGACTGGTTCAGCCTTGCGCCAGCAAGCGGTGCAGGTGTCGACAGCCGGCAGGCCAGGACACCGTCCTCCCGACGACCCAGCGGTGACGGCCGAGCCACCGTGAGGACTCGGTCCCCTGGCGGGCGACGCGGTGACGGATGCGCACCGCGCTGCCCAGCCGCACCGGGGCAGCGGCGAGGGACAGGCCGAGACCGGTTCCGCCGACGGTGCGCCACCGGTTGCCGGGCAGCCGGACGCGTCCACACCCTTGACCGGCCTGCCCGTCGTCAGCATCGCGCCGCCCCCGCCGCAGGGCGGAACACCCCGCCGTACGGCGCGGTGCGCGGGATCGAGGACCTGGTACACGTCGGGCAGTTGCGGCAGCGGCAGGCGATTCCCGTACCGGCAACATCCCCTCCGTGACGCGCGCAGCGGCACGCTCCCGGCGTGCCGTTCACCCCTCCTTCACTCCGTCGACGCCGGTGGCTCTTCCTTCCCACGGCGCGGCTTCCTAGCCTCTGGCCAGGGCCGACTGCCTCGCGCACGGTTCGCCGTCGGGCAAGGCCCGCACCACCTGCCCCTCCACCGGTCCCTCGTCGAAAGGCCGTTCACCGCATGCGCCTGTCACGGCTGCGCACAGCAAGACGTTCCGGCACCCGAACCATGGCGGCCCTGGTCACCACGGCACTCGTCGCGATCGGGTCCGCCCCGGTCGCGGACGCGTACTCCGCCGCCGCACCGCTGTCCTCCCTCGTCGATCCGCTGATCGGCTCCTCCAACGGTGGCAACACCTATCCGGGCGCCACCCTCCCGCAAGGCATGATCGCCTGGTCGCCGACCAGCACGACGGGCGACCAGACGAGCACCGGTGCGGCCAATGGCTACCACTACGGCACGACCCGCGTCCGCGGTCTGAGCCTGACCCACGTCAACGGCGCCGGCTGCAACCCCGGCGCCGCGGGCGACGTACCGATCATGCCGTTCGTCGGGGACGTGACCTCCTCGCCCTCCGCCGACACCAGAGACGCGGTGTACGCCGCCGACTTCTCGCACGACGACGAGAAGGCCGTGCCGGGCCGCTACACCCTGGGGCTGAAGTCCGGCGCCCGGGCGGATCTCGCCGTCAGCTCCCGCGCCGGCGTCGCGGACTTCACGTTCCCCCGCGGCAGCTCCGCCAACCTGCTCTTCCGCGTCTCCAACTCCCTCAACGGCAGCGAGGACGCACACGTCGACATCGACGCCGCGCACCGCAAGGTGACCGGCTGGGTGCTCACCGGCGCGTTCTGCGGCCGCCGCGCCAACGGCGGGACCAACAACCGCAAGAGCTACTACAAGCTGTACTTCAGCGCCTCCTTCGACCGGGCCTTCTCCTCGGTGGGCACCTGGAAGGACGGCACCCTCTCCCCCGGCTCCACCACCGCCTCCGGCGGTGAGGGCTACGCCACGGGCGCCGACCGCGCCGGGCGCGGCTCCGGCGGCTACGTCGGCTTCGACACCAGCGCTGACAACGATGTCCACATGCGGCTCGGCATCTCGTACGTGAGCCTCAAGGGCGCCGAGGGCAATCTCCGCGAGGAAATCGCGCCGCGCGCGAGCGTCGCGGACGTGGCCGAGGCCGGCGCGCGGGCCTGGGACAGGGAACTGGGCACCGTACGCGTCCAGGGCGGCACGACCGCCCGCCGCACCGCCTTCTACACAGCTCTCTACCACGCGCTCATGCAGCCGAACCTGGTCAGCGACACCGACGGCCGGTACTACGGCATGGACGGCGTCGTGCACCGGCTGGCGCGCGGGCAGAGAGCCCAGTACAGCAACTTCTCCGGCTGGGACCAGTACCGCGCCCAGATCCAGTTGCTGGCCCTGCTCAGGCCCACCGTGGCGGGTGACTTCGCCCAGTCCCTGTACAACTTCGCACAGCAGAACGGCGGCGTCTGGGACCGCTGGGTGCACATCAGCGGCGCCACTCACGTCATGACGGGCGACCCCTCGGCGGCGACGCTGGCCACCTTCTACGCCATGGGCGTGCGCAACTTCGACTACGCGGGTGCCTTCGACTCGCTGGTGCAGCAGGCGACCGTACCGCATCCGGACGGGCTCTCGGACGCCGGCTGCCCGGGCCAGTGCGAGGGCCAACGCCCGAACCTGGCCCAGTACCTGGACTCGCGCTACGCCGCCCAGGACGTGTGCCACTGCTGGGGCGGAGCCGCCGAGACGCTGGAGGACGCCGTCGCCGACTCCGCGCTCGGCCGGTGGGCGAGGCTCCTCGGACGGGACGCGCCGGCCGAGGAGTTCACCGCACGCGGCGCCTACTGGCGCAACGTCTACAACCCCGGCGCCACGGCCGGCGCCGGGTACGTCCAGGCACGCAACCTCGACGGTTCGTGGGTGACGCCGTTCGATCCGGGCAGCGACCGCGGCTTCGCCCAGGGCACCAGCGCGACCTACACCTGGATGGTGCCGCAGGACGTGCAGGGCCTGGCCGCCGCCATGGGCGGCCGGGAGACCGCGGCCGCCCGTCTGGACGGCTTCTTCCACAAGGCCGACGGCTCCTGGTCGGTCCGCGGCGGCGACCCGCTGCGCTACGACCCCACCAACGAGCCCGGCATCCACGCCCCCTGGCTCTACAACGCCCTGGGGCAGCCCTGGAAGACGCAGGCCACCGTGCGGCAGATCGTCGACACCGTGTACGGAACCGGGCCCTCGGGGCTGCCGGGCAACGACGACCTCGGAACCATGTCCGCCTGGTACGTCTTCGCCACGCTCGGTGTCTACCCCCAGACGCCGGGCAGCGCGAACCTGCTGCTGGGCGCTCCCGTCTTCACGTCGGCAGTCCTGGACCGGCCGGGCGGCAAGGACATCGTCATCAGCGCTCCCGACGCCGGCGACACGCACGTGTACGTCGACGCCGTACGCCACGACGGCTCCACGCTGGACCAGTCGTGGGTGGGCGCGGGCCTGACGCTGGACGGTGGCAGGCTCGACTTCGACCTCGCCGGGCAGCCGAACACCTCGTGGGCGACGGACCCGGGCACGCTGCCCGGGTGACGCCCGTCCGGACCGTGCCCCTCCCAGGTCACATCTGATGATCGCCGCGTACGTCGGGGGGGAGTTGCCGGAGCGCCTCGGGAACGGACAGCTCCGCCGCCGGGTGTTGACGGCCGCGGGCGGCCGCGGCGGTATCACCGGCACGTACCGAACGGCGTGCTGCGGCGGCCGGGGACCGGGGCGCTCCGGCGGGGTCCCCCGAGCGCCGTCGCCCGTGACGGACGGCCAGCGCAGGCTTCGCCCGCTGGAGCGCGACGGGACCTGGGCGTGCTGGAGCACGTCCAGGTCCGCGACGGCCGGACCGCCGCCCTGCCTCATCACGGCTCCTTCGGTTCGAAGTTCCGCTCTCCCCGGTCCGCCCGTTTCCGGAGCGGGCCGGGGAAAGCCGTCGAGGGTCAGGAGGTCCGTACTGACGGCCGACCAGGGAAACGCACCTCGCGACCGACGGCGGGTGCCGGCCACCGGCGTTCGTTCTCACCGCCGGACGGGCCGGCGACACACCCGCCTTCTCCGAGGTGATGGCCCGCCTGCGCGCTCCCCGCCGCCGGGGCGGCCCCGTAGCGGGCCGGACATGGTCCTGGCCGACAAGGCGTACGCCTTGCGCGCGATCCGGGACCATCTACGCTGGCGCGGTATCCGCGCGGTGATCCCGTCCCAAAACGGGCCGACCAGCGGGTCAACCGGACGCGGCGGGGACGAGCCGGTTGGCGGACCGCCACCATCCACCTCGCCGGACTGCACATCACCGGCCTCATCTTCTGGTCCGCCGGCTGATCAGAGAGCGACGGAACCGTCGAACGGCTTCTGCCACACAGAGACGTGAGACCGGCTGGTGGCGGTGAAAGGGGTCTTTGCCCAGTCGGCCCACCGCTCGGACAGGCGCAGGCCGGCAAGCTGCGCCATCAGGTCGAGCTCGGAGGGCCAGACGTAGCGGTGAGGCGACAGGAAGGTGGAGCCTCGGCCGTCGACGATGGTGTAGTGATGGGAGACCACCTGCTGATTCAGCAGGTCGTACGTGTCGAAACCGACGTGCTGGTCGCCGATGTGAAAAGGCCGTGCGGTCTCACCCGGCGGCAGCCGTTGCAGTTCGGGGACGAAGACCTCGATCACGAAACGGCCCCCGGGTTCCAGGTGCCTGGCCGCGTTGCGGAAGCAGGCGACTTGCTCCTCCTGCGAGAGCAGACAGGTGATGGCGTTGTAGACCAGGTAGACAAGGCTGAACACGCCAGGAACCTGGGACGTCGTCATGTCTCCGATGGTCACGGCCACGTCGTCGCCGCCGGGCTTCTTGCCCAGTTCCTGAGCCATGGGCTGCGACTTCTCGATGCCGACGACACGAACGCCTCGCGCGCTCAGCGGAAGAGCAACGCGTCCCGTGCCGACCGCGAACTCCAGCGCCGGGTGTCTGCCCACTCTGCGTTCCAGGAAGGCGACTGCGGGGCTCAGGACTTCGGGCTTGTACATGTGTGCGGATGACTCGTCGTAGTCTTTCGCGACCTGCTCGTTCCACACGTCCGCATCCATAACGATGAAGGCTGCCACGTCACCATCGGGGGGGGCCAACCAGTTGTTCCCCGTCGAACGCGGTGGGCCGGGCCCGGCCCGGCCGCCGGGGTGAGGATCTCAACGCGTTCAGGCCCCCTGCCGCCGGCACGGGACCGCGTGGACGCCGACACGTCACCCCCTCCGCCACCGGGGGCCGTCACCTACGACGCCGTCGACGCGGACGACCGGAGGATCGTCGGCGGCCGGCTGCGACGACCGCTCGGACACCGCACCGACGTGAGCGGGACCGGATGGCCGCGAGTCGTACGCCATGCCCGCGTCGGGCCTGCGACGCGGTCGGCCCACGGTCAGGCGGGGCGCCCGCACCGGCTGGTGGGGCAGGGCGCTCTGCGCTCGCCGGGCTCATGGCCATGGCCCGGCGGGGCTTCGCCGTACCGAATGAGTCCACGCACCCGCACGGACTCGGCCACCACACCTCAGCCAATGGCCGGCGGCCTTCCCGGAGGCAGCACTCACAGCAACCTGAAGCACGGGGCCGACCCCGTCCCCCGGCCGGGTCTCGAACAGAGCGATCTCGTCGCGCGGGCCGTCGGGCAGCAGCGCTGATCCGCTTCCACCTGATACGCGGTGCCACGTCCCGTCGGACCGCCGGTGCCTGCCGCCCCCGTGGCACATCCACCGTCGCAGCACCTCAGAGCGGACCAGCGGCATGACCAGGCCGGTCACCACGCTGCGCCGACGAGCTCCCCTCTTGGCGCCGCCCAGCGCCGCCGTCGCCAGTCTTGACGGGTACCTGCCCCTTGGCTACTTTCGGAGAGCGCTCTCCCACATCCGAGTCTTTTCCATCTACTGATCATCTGCCGCCCAGCGGTCCCGTGATGGCGGCCGACAACGATGTCAGAAGCGCTTCCCTTCGTCCTCGTCCGACAGGACAGTCGCTGCGTCGGGCCGGCTGCCGCGTGCCCCTACTACGTGTCGTGAGGGTGGGCCATGACCAGCTACTTCGCGGGTACCGCCAGGGCGTTGGCAGCCGTGCTCGGTGCCGTCCGGGCGGACGGTGCGCCAAGGGGCGTCCGCATCGCCCCGGCGCAGGCCACCGCTGCGGCACCCGTGGTGCCGACGGCCACCGGCCGGCTGCGCGCGTTGATCGGCCCGATCCGGAGGGATCAAGCCCCGGTGGCCACCGGCGGTGCCGTCCGGTCCGGCATCGCCGGCCCATGCCCGGACGACGCCATGGAACCCCGTCCGGCTGTGCTGCCGGGCGGCACCGCCACCGGCTGCCACCTGTACGCCGACGCCGGCGGGTGGTCCGACGCCGACGCGGACCGGCACACATCGGTGCCGATCACTTTGACCGGCACTCACTCCGGCTTGAGGAGAACCACGTGTTTCTAGTGCTGCAACGGGCCCGATCGAAAGCGTTCGGATGGGGCTGCGCGGTGACCGTCACCGCTCTGCTGATGTCCCTGTTCGTCACGAGCCAGGCCCCCGCGGCCCACGCCGCCGCGTTCGTACCGAAGACACCTCCGCTGACGACGCCGTGGACGGACCAGGTGCCCGTCGACCATCCGCTGCCGGAGTATCCGCGGCCGCAGCTGACCCGCCCGGACTGGCGGAGCCTCAACGGCGTGTGGGACTTCCGGCAGACGGCCGCCGGCGCCGGCCCGCCCGGCGACTACAGCGAGGCCATCCGCGTCCCCTACCCCGTGGAGTCGGCGCTGTCGGGCATCATGCGGCATCCCACCGCCAACGACCGGATCTGGTATCGCCGGACCTTCACGGTCCCGGCGGACTGGGCCGGCCGCCGCGTCCAGCTGAACTTCGGCGCGGTGGACTTCTCCACCACCGTGTGGGTCAACGGGACCCAGGTCGGAACCCACACCGGCGGCTACGACGCCTTCGGATTCGACATCACCTCGGCCCTGGTCACCGGCGGCACGAACACCGTCGTCGTCGGGGTCCACGACGCGACGGACGCCCCCCAGCCGCGCGGCAAGCAGACCCACGATCCCGGCGGCATCAAGTACACCGCCACCAGCGGCATCTGGCAGACGGTGTGGCTGGAGCCCACCCCCACCGCCCGCATCACCCGGCTCGACATGACCCCTGACCTGCCGTCCGGCACCCTGCGGATCATCCCGCGCGCCGTCAACGCCGCCGGCCGGTCGGCCCGGGTCACCGTCTCGGCCGGCGGGACGGTCGTCGGCACCGCCACCGGGGCGGTCGGATCGACGATCGCGGTCCCGGTGCCCAACGCCCGCCTGTGGTCACCCGACGACCCCTTCCTCTACGACGTCAGGGTCGACCTGCTGGACGGTGGCGGCGCGGTGGCGGACACGGTCGGCTCCTACGCCGGCATGCGGTCCGTCTCCATCGGCATGGTCAACGGCACCATGCGCACCCTGCTCAACGGCAGGCCCGTCTTCATGAACGGCGTACTGGACCAGGGGTACTGGCCGGACGGCAACATGACCGCCCCCACGGACGAGGCGCTGCGCTGGGACCTTCAGGCCGAGAAGGCCATGGGCTTCAACACCGTGCGCAAGCACGTCAAGGTCGAGCCCATGCGCTGGTACTACTGGGCGGACCGGCTCGGACTGCTGGTGTGGCAGGACATGCCGTCCGGTGATGCCGACGGCACCGGACGGCAGGTGCACGAGGCCGGCCTGCGGTCCATGATCGACCAGCTGCGCAGCGCCCCCTCGGTCGTCATGTGGGTGGTCTTCAACGAGGGCTGGGGCCAGTACGACTCGGCCGGACAGGCCGATCTCGTCAAGAGCCTCGACCCGAGCCGGCTGGTCAACAACAACTCCGGCGGCAACGGCCAGTGCTGCGGCACCGACGGCGGCAACGGAGACGTCAGCGACAACCACATCTACCCGGGCCCCGGCGACACGCTGCCGCCGTCCGCCACCCGTGCCGCCGTCCTCGGCGAATACGGCGGCATCGGCAAGCGGATCAAGGACCACACCTGGCAGCCGGTCGCCGCCTCCGACACCAACGACGTGACGACCGAGTACGAGAGGATCGCCGCGCTGGTCAAGCAGCGGAAGGACGACTACGGCCTGTCCGGCGCCATCTACACCCAGCCCACCGACGTCGAGATGGAACTCAACGGGCTCTACACCTACGACCGGCGGGTGGCGAAGGTGGACATCGCACGGATGAAGGCCGCCAACGACAAGCTCGTCACCGGCGTGGGCGCCTTCCCGCCGATCGGGGCCACGATCACCGGTCCGGGCGGCAAGTGCGTGGACGTCGCCGCCGACGACACCGGGGGCAACGGCTCGAAGGTGCAACTGTGGGACTGCCAGAGCAGCGCCCGGGACCAGCACTACACCGCGGCCGGCGGGGCCCTGCGCACCCTGGGACGCTGCCTGGACATCACCGGCGCCAATCCGGCCCTCGGCACTCCCGTCCAGCTCTGGGACTGCAACGGCACCTGGGGCCAGCGCTGGGTGCCGCAGCCGGACGGCTCTCTGCGCAACCCGCAGTCGGGACGCTGCCTGGACTCCCCGAACGGCTCCACCGACAACGGAGCGGCCCTGCGCATCTGGGACTGCAACGGCACCGCCGCGCAGAACTACCAGTTCAACGGGGGCTGGACGGTGATCGGTCCGGGCGGCAAGTGCGTGGACGTCGCCGCCGACGACACCGGGGGCAACGGCTCGAAGGTGCAACTGTGGGACTGCCAGGACAGTGCCGAGGACCAGCACTACACCGCGGTCCGCGGGACCCTGCGCACCCTGGGACGCTGCCTGGACATCACCGGCGCCAATCCGGCCCTCGGCACTCCCGTCCAGCTCTGGGACTGCAACGGCACCTGGGGCCAGCAGTGGCTCCAGCAGGACGACGGCTCTCTGCGCAACCCGCAGTCGGGACGCTGCCTGGACTCCCCGAACGGCTCCACCGACAACGGAGCGGCCCTGCGCATCTGGGACTGCAACGGCACCGCCGCGCAGAAGTTCGTCCTGACCTGAGCCCCCGGACCGCACGCGGTGACGGCGGCCGGCCTGCCCGGCACGTCCACCACGTCAGTGCGCCGCCCGGCACCGGCAGGCCCGGTGCGGCCGCCGCGGGACCCACCCGCGGCCACCGGTGAATGAGGAACCCGCCAGGCCGGAACAGCCCGAAGGGCCGGGGCGCTGAGCGCCCCGGCCCTTCAGCGGCCCGGCCTGACCGCTGCCCGGCCTCGCGCGGCGGTCAGACCGTGGCGTCGGGCACGTCGGTGGTGAGGGCGACGGAGCGGGCGACGGCCGGTGTCCGCGGAGCTGCCGTCCGGGGCAGGGCGAGGAAGACGGTCAGGCCGGCGCTGGCCAGGTAGAGCAGGGCGAAGATCCACATCACGCCCTGGACGCCGAGCGGGCCGAGGAAGAGGCCCACGATGGCGGGACCGAGGAAGGCGCTGGCGCCGGCGCCGAGGTTGAGGGCGGACATGGCCTGGCCCTTGTGCTCGGGGGCCATCGAGGGCATGAGCGCGGACAGCGGCACGTAGCCCGCGAGGGTCGCGCCGAACAGGCAGACCAGGGCCAGGGCGAGCGGGTAGTTGTCGCCACCGGCCCGGGTGCCGTAGTAGAGCAGCAGCGTGGTGATGGCACAGCCCACACCGCCGAACCAGGCGACCGTGCGCTGCCAGCCGATGCGGTCGCCGACCAGGCCGAAGAGCAGGTTGAAGAAGATGTTCGTGGCGAACATCGCGGACAGCAGCTGGAGCCAGGACTGCAGCGAGAAGCCGAGCGTGTCGGTGAAGTACACCGGCAGGAAGACCAGGAAGCCGAACTGCGCCGCCGTGTTGATGGCCCGGACCAGCGCGCCGGTGCCGATGCGGGGACTGCGCCAGATGATGGTGAGCGAGCCGAGCAGCGTGGCCAGGGGCCGCTCCCCGGCGGGGACCAGCCGCCGCCGGCCGGTCGGTTCGCGCACCAGCAGCAGGGCGATCAGACCGCCGGCCAGCACCAGCGCCAGCGCTCCCCACAGCGTGGGGTACGGGCCGACCCAGGGCACGGTGAAGCTGGCGACCAGCGAGCCCAGGGTGGGCAGGCCGCCGGTGAAGGCGAACCAGAACCAGCCGACCGCCGAGCCCAGTCGCCGCTTGGGCGTCACAGCCGTCACCCACACCAGGAAGCCGTAGGCGAAGAGAGGGTAGCCGAAGCCGCGCAGGCCGTAAGTGATCATGAGGAGCGGCACGTTGCCGGAGGGCACCGCGACGAGGAACATCACCTGCAACGCCGCCCAGATGCCGAGGCCGAGCATCATCACCCGGCGCGGGCCCCACAGGTCCGACAGCGCGCCGGAGAACCAGGCCGCGATGCTGGCCGTCACGCCGTAGACGGTGAACAGCAGCGCCACCTGTTCCTTGGGCACTCCCTCGTCCAGCAGGTAGGGCGAGAGATAACCGGATTCCACACCGTCACCGATCATGAAGATCAGGAGCCCGAGAAATCCCCAGGAGAGGGCGGGAGGAATACCGACGCGGTCCAGAAGTCGTGTGACCGAATTCCTGGGCGATTGGGTGACAGACACGGCTCTTCACCTTCTTGCGGGGACGGGGCGGCTGAGTGCCGAAAGGTGTCACGATGAAAAGACCGCGGCGGGGAGGGGTCAATCCGTGTGCAGCAACACCTCGCGCCCCATGCCGGCCATGGTGTGAAGTCGCCTGGGCGGCCCCTGGGCCACCGCTGGCGTCCAGCTTCATCACCGCAGGTCAGCGAGGCGCCCTGGGACTGCCGTGTTCTGCCGTCCGGTGTGAAGTGGGTGTGATGTTCACGTGATCGTGTGACCGCGCTGTCACGGCGAGGCGACGGTGCGGACCCGTACCCCGCTGTCCCGCAGCCGCCGGACCTCGGCCGCGGGGGCGGCGTCGTCGACGAGCACCAGGTCGAAGTCGCTGAGCGAGGCGAGCGCGTACAGGCCCTGGTTGGCGAAACCGGTGTGATCGATGATCAGGACTCGGCGCGTGGCCGCCGCCATCATGGCGCGCTTGACCTGCACGGTCTCCGGTGACATGTGGTAGCAGCGCCCGCCGGTGACGGCCGTGGTGGACATGAACAGCACATCGGCGCGGTAGCTGTCGGCGCTCTGGGCGGTGTGCGGGCCCATGAAGGCGTCGTAGGCCGGGAAATAGGTGCCGCCCAGGGCGATCAGGGTGACGCCGGGTGCGTGGGCGAGGGCGGAGACCGCGGGCAGGGAGTGCGTGATGACCGTGATCGGCGTGTGCTCGGTGAGGTGCTGGGTCAAAGTCAGGCAGGTCGTGGAGTCGTCGATCATCACCACCTGGCCGGGCGCGAGCTCGTCGGCGGCGGCGCGGGCGAGCCGGTGCTTGGTCTGCGCCATCGTCGTCATGCGCTCGCTGACGCTGCCGTGGAACTGCGTCGAGGGCAGGCTGCTGGCCCCGCCGCGCACCTTGCGCAGCCAGCCCTGCGCCTGGAGCGCGTCGAGGTCCCGGTGCACGGTCATGACGCTGACGCCGAACCGCTGCGCGAGCTCGACGGTGCGCACGAAGCCCTCCTGGGTCACCAGCTCGCGCAGCCGCTGCCGGCGCTCCTCCTGGACGTCCATCCGCGCCACGGTCGGCGGCCTCCTCGCTGATGAGAACAAGAGCATGTGAAACTCACACGAACATAACATCAGCGGGGCCCTGCCGTGGCGGCCCGTCGAAGCGATCTCACACCTGCCCGGCCATCGGCGGCGCGATATTCACGGCGTCCGATTGACTCCGCCGAGGAGCAGGGGATTCCCTGAGCGTGCCGGGCGCCGAGCACGGTTCAGACCGGGCGGCGGGCGCCCTACGAGAAGGGCGGGTATTGCAGTCATGTCGGTCCTCACCATCGACGTCGGCACGTCACTCATCAAATCCGTCGTGTTCGACGGCGACGGCCGGGAATCGGCGGTTTCCCGCATCTCCACGGAGGTGCTGCGACCGCGCCCCGGCTGGGCGGAGCAGGACATGGACGCGGTGTGGAACGGGGTCGTGTTCACCGTGCGTGACGCGCTGTCCCGGCTGGGCCCGGACGCCGACCCGGTGTGGCTGGTGGCGATCACCGCACAGGGCGACGGCTGCTGGCTGGTGGACGGCGACGGCCGCCCCACCGGCCCGGCCGTCCTGTGGTCGGACGGGCGGGCCGGCGACCTCGTCACCCGCTGGTCGGACGACGGCGTGCTGGAGCGGGCCTTCCGCCGCAACGGGTCACTGACCTCCACCGGCATGCCCAACGCCGTTCTGAGCTGGCTGGCCGCGCACGATCCGGACCGCCTGGCGTCCTCCGCCACGGCACTGACCGCCGCCGGATGGCTCTTCCTCAAGCTCACCGGTGTCACCGCGATCGACGAGTCCGACGCGTCGGCCCCCTTCCTCGATCTGGCCACCGGCGCCTACGACCCGGAGCTGCTGGACCTGTTCGGCCTCACCTGGGCCGAGCGGCTGCTGCCACGGGTGCTGGGCGAGGACGAGCGGATCGCCGAGATCACCCACCGCACGGCCACGGAACTGGGCCTGCCCGCCGGACTTCCCGTGATCATGGCGCCGTACGACATCGCGGCCACCGCCCGCGGCGCCGGTGTGGTCGACCCGGGCCAGGCCTGCACCATCCTGGGCACCACGCTGTGCACCGAGATCGTCAGCCGCGAGGTCGACACCTCCGGCGAGCCGTGCGGCATCACCATCGCCTACCGGGGCCGCCGACGCGTACTGCGGGCGTTCCCCACCCTGGCCGGGACCGAGGTTCTCGACTGGGCCTGCCGCACTCTGGGCGTCGACGGCCCGGCCGCCCTGGGCGACCTGGCCTTCGGGGCCGGGTCCGGCGCGCGGGGACCGCTGTTCCTTCCGTACCTGTCCCCCGCCG
Organism: Streptomyces cinereospinus; assembly: GCF_042430725.1. Classification (NCBI taxonomy): domain Bacteria; kingdom Bacillati; phylum Actinomycetota; class Actinomycetes; order Kitasatosporales; family Streptomycetaceae; genus Streptomyces; species Streptomyces cinereospinus. The sequence goes on from NZ_JBHMCY010000048.1 coordinate 20,385, forward strand.
GGGAACGGGCGCCGTTCCTGGACCCGCGGGCGCGGGGCAGCTTCTGGGGCCTGTCGCTGGAGCACACCCCCGCCGACATCGCCCGCGCCGTGTTCGAGGGCCTGTCCCTGGTCGTCCGCGACTGTCTGGGCGCCTCCCGTACCGAGGTGGGCGAACTGCGCCTGTGCGGCGGCGGCTCGGCCAGCGACGGCTGGTGCCAGCTGATCGCCGACGTCACCGGCGTGCCCACGGCACGCACCGCCGACGCCGAACTCGGCGCGAAGGGCGCCTTCCTGACCGGGCTGGTGCTGACCGGGGCCGAGCCGAGCATGCACGAGGCCGCGGCGAAGTACGTGCGTCCGCGTTCCCGCTGGGAGCCGGATCCGGCCCGTACCGCCCACTACGACCGGCTCTACGACGCCTTCCGCACCGCCCGGGACGCGGCCCGCTCGCTGGGCTGGACTCCGCTCGACACCCCCGACCCCGAGGCCGCTCATGTCTGACGCACTGTCCCCCGACGCCGTCCACCTCGGACTGGACCTGGGCACCCAGAGCGCCCGCGCGGTCGCCCTGGACGGCACCGGCCGCCTGCTGGCCGCCGCGTCCCGCCCGCTCACCGGCCGCCGGGACGGCGTGCGGCACGAGCAGGACCCGGAGCAGTGGTGGACCGCCGTGGCGGCCGCCTGCCGCGAGGCCCTGGCCGGCATCGACCCGCGGCGGGTGCGGGACCTGGCCGTCGACGCGACCTCCGGCACGGTCCTGCTCGCCGACGCCGCGGGCCGGCCCCTGACGGCCGGGCTGATGTACGACGACGGACGCGCCGCGGCGTACGCCGAGTCCGTCAACACGGTGGGCGCCGCGGTCTGGGAGAAGCTCGGTTACCGCAGCATGCAGCCGTCGTGGGCGCTGCCCAAGGCGCTGTGGCTGCTGGAGCACACCCCGCGTGCCGCGGGCACGCGACTGCTGCACCAGGCCGACCTGATCACCTGGCGGCTGGCCGGCCGGCCGGTGGCGACCGACGCCAGCCACGCTCTGAAAACCGGCTACGACCTGCTCGCCGAGGCGTGGCCGGAGGCGGAGCTGACCGCGCTGGGCGTTCCGCCGGACCTGCTGCCCGAGGTGGTGGCGCCCGGCACGGTGCTGGGGGAGGTGGCCGACGCGGCCGCCGCCACGACGGGCATCCCGGCCGGTACGCCGATCGTGGCCGGCATGACCGACGGCTGCGCCGCGCAGCTGGGCGCCGGGGCGCTGAGTCCGGGCGCGTGGAACTCCGTCCTGGGCACCACCCTGGTTCTCAAGGGCGCCGTCGAGCACGTGGTGCGCGATCCCGGCGGGGTGGTCTACTGCCACCGCGGGCCCGGCGGTACCTGGCTGCCCGGCGGCGCGTCCAGCAGCGGCGCGGGCATTCTCAGCCGCCGCTTCCCCGGTGCCGACCTGGCATCGCTGACCGAGCGGGCCGCGCGCACCGGCTCCACCGCCGTGACGTACCCGCTGGCGGCCGAGCGCGGCGAGCGCTTCCCGTTCCGTGCCCCCGACGCCGTACCGTTCACGCTCGGCGAGACCGCGGGCGACGCCGAGGCGTTCCACGCCTGTCTGCTCGGCGTGGCCTGCGTGGAACGGCTGTGCTTCGACCGCCTGGACCACCTGGGCGCCGACGTCTCCGGTCCGCTGACCATGACGGGCGGAGCGGTACGCAACCGCTACTGGACGCAGCTGCGCGTCGACGTGCTGGGCCGCCCGGCCGCCCTGCCGGAACAGGCGGAGAGCGCCGTCGGCATGGCGGTGCTGGCAGCCACCGCCGGCGGCGTGACGCTGCCGCAGGCCGCCGCCGCGATGGTCCGCACCGGCGCCGAACTGACCCCCGACCCCGCCCGCACCGCCCGACTGCTCCCTGTCTACCTGCGCTTCGTGGACGAACTGGCCGGGCGCGGGCTGCTGGAGCCGGGCATCGCGGCGCACGCGCACAGAAAGGCCGGACAGTGACCGACTTCGTCCTCGTACGCCACGGGGAGACCCCCTGGCACGCGGAGAACCGCTACGCGGGCCGCACCGACGTCCCGCTGACCGAGCGTGGGCGCCGGCAGGCCGCCGCACTCGGCGTGTGGGCGGGCGACCAGCGCTTGGACGCTGTGCTGTCCTCGCCGCTGCGCCGGGCCCGGCTCACCGCGGAGCCCGCGGCGGCCGCGCTCGGCCTGCCCGTCCGGGTCGACGAGCGGCTCTGCGAGGTGGACTTCGGGCGCGGCGAGGGGCTGACCCGCGCCGAGATGCGCGAACGCTTCCCCCGGGAACTGGCCGCCTTCCTCGCCGACCCCGTCACGCACCACCTGCCCGGTGGCGAGGATCCCGCCGCCGCGGCGGCCCGGGCACGGGACTGCCTGGCGAGGACCGCGGCACGATTCCCCGGCGGCCGCGTCCTGGTCGTCGCCCACTCCACCCTCGTACGGCTGCTGCTGTGCGACCTGCTGGGCATCCCGCTGGCCCGTTACCGCACGGTGTTCCCCGCGCTGGAGAACGGCGCGCTCACCGAGTTGCGGCTGCACGACGGCACGGCGGCACTGCTGCGGCTCAACGCGCCGGCCCAGGTGCCCTCGCTGCTCGCCACCACCGACTGACCCACCACCCACCGGAGTATCACCGTGTCCACCACCGTCCTCGCCGCCGGCGACCACTTCGTCCTGCCCGAACTGCTGGAGCAGGAACTGCGCGACGCCCTGCCGGGCGCCGATCCGGTCGTCCGCCGGCTCCGCCTGCCCTGGCCGCACACGCCGTTCGGGAGGATCGCCGAGGTCGACGAGGCGTCCGGCACCGAAGACCAGCTGATCGAGGCGCTGCAGGGGGTACGGATCTGCCTGACCCAGATGGCGCCGCTCACCGAGCGGATCCTGGCCGCCTGCCCCGACCTGGAACTGTTCTGCGTCAGCCGGGGCGGCCCGGTGAACGTCAACATGGCGGCCGCCACCCGGCACGGCGTCGCCGTCTCCTACGCCCCCGGCCGCAACGCCGTCGCCACCGCCGAGCACACGCTCGCCCTGATCCTGGCCGCCGCCCGCCGGATCGGCGACGTCCACACCGACCTGCGCGACGGCCGGTGGCGCGGCGACTACTACGACTACGCCAACTGCGGCATCGAGATCGACGGTGCCACCGTCGGCCTGGTCGGCTTCGGCGCGATCGGCTCCCGGGTGGCCCGGATCCTGGCGGCGATGGGCGCCACCGTACTGGTGCACGACCCGTACGTGAACCCGGAACTGCTGGCGGGCGTGGCCGAGCCGGTCACCCTGAAGGAGCTGCTGAGCCGCTCCCGGATCGTCTCCCTGCACGCGCGGGTGACCGACGAGACCCGGGGCATGATCGGCCCTGCGGAACTGGCCGCGATGCCGCGCGGTTCCGTGCTCGTCAACTGCGCCCGCGGCGCGCTCGTCGACTACGACGCGGTCTGCGACGCCCTGGACTCCGGGCAGCTCGCCGGAGCGGCCTGCGACGTCTTCCCCGTCGAACCGGTACCCGCCGGCTCCCGGCTGCTGTCGACGCCGGGCCTCGTCCTCACCCCGCACATCGCCGGTGCCAGCCGCGAGGTCGCCCACAAGGCCGCCCGTATCGTCGCGGGCGAGGCGGCCCGGTTCCTGCGCGGCGGCGCACCGGCCCTGCTCCACTGCGCGAACCCGGAGTCGGCCCGCCGCCACTGACTCCGGTGGGCGGCCTTCCGGCCGACCGGCCGGAGCCCCTGCGCGGCCGGAAGCACGTCGTGTCGGCTGGAGCAGCCCCACAGCCGGCCGGGCCGGCACCGGCTCCCCCGGACTGCCAGGTGTCCCGTCCGGGGCGAACCCACCTCAGGTGGCGGAGACGCGGTTCGAGACGCTCCGCGTGGGAACCGTCCGCCGACGTACTCGCGCCATCAGGTCTCTCCGCGCATGGATCGGGGTCCGGATCGCGCGTCGGGGCGCGGCCCGACGCGGTCCGCCGGCGGCCGGCCGGCCGCATCGGGCCCGACACCGCCCCGGCCGTCGCCGAGTCCGTGTACGCGGAGTTCAGGGCGTCCACGTACGCTCCGCCGCCGGCCGTGCGGGATGGTCCAGGCGGGACGGCTCGGCCGGAAGAGGGGAACGGCTCCTCCCCTGCCCGGACACGACCGCCGCCGGCCGGTCGTGACGTCCCGCGGCCGGAGCGGGAGGCCGGCCGCGCCCCCGGTTGCCGCTCACCGGCCGCCCTGCCCGGTCCGCAGCTGACGCGAGATGGCGCGGGCGGCCGCGCGCACGGCCGGCACGTAGGCCGCCGGATCGAACTGCGGACTCGGGGCGACCACGGACAGGGCCGCGACCACCCCGTCCTCGTCGCGCACGGGTGCGGCGGCCGTCGTACGCGGATTCTCCGGGCTGGGCCGCCGGGCCACCGCGTAGTCGCCCCTCCTGATCTCCGCGAGGCTGCGGCGCAGATCGTCGGCGGTGCGGATGGCGTCGCCGGCCTCACCGGGGACGAAGCCGGCCAGGGCTCGTTCCTGGACGTCGGCCGGCGCGTTCGCCAGGAGCACCAGGCCGACGCCGGTGGACACCAAGGGGATGCGGCCGCCGACGCGGAAGCGGATCGGGACGGCGTCGTGCGTCGAGAGCCGTTCCACCAGCAGGGCTTCGTCGTCGTTGCGCACGGCCAGCAGGACGTGATGGCCGGTAACGTGGAAGAGGTCCTCCATGAACGGCATCGCCACGGCCCGCAGCCCGTGTCCGCGCGGCGCCAGCGACGCGATCTCCAGCAGCCGCAGGCCCACGACGAAACGGCCGTCGTCGAGACGTTCCAAGGCGCCGACCTCGGTCAGCTGACGGGCGACACGCAGTGCCGTGCTGCGCGCCATGCCGGTCCGGCGGGTGAGCCCCGCCAACGGCTGTGCGCGATGCTCCGAGTCGAACGAGCCGAGCAGGGCGAACGCCCGCTCGATGAGCCCGTCGCCCACGGGAGCGCTCCTCGCCTGTCGGGGTGTTTCCCTGTCCGGGTCCGGCGCGGACCGGTCGGCTCTCATCATCACGTCCGTTCCACTCAGTGGCACAGAGGGTGCCATTCAGTGCTCGATCTCCTAGCGTAGGCGACACCCCAAAGCAACGCTGCGGTAACGGAAATCAGGTACCGCGGCGTCGGCTCGCCGCCCCGGGGGCAGCCTCGGCGGCCGACCGCGTCGAAGACCGACGCCGGTCCGTGCTCTGACCCGCCGCGCCCAGAAGGCCGGCCCGGGACGGGGACGGCTTCCGCACCCCGGCCGACGGCCGGTGAGTGCCGTCTCCTGGCCCCCTCTCGCCTCCGTGGGGCCTCGACCGATCAGGAGTGCCCATTACGTGAACGGACTTCTCACACCACGCGCCGAGCGCGTCCGCAGCCCCTGGTGGGTCACCGTCGGCTCCGGGCTCGCCATGGCGGTCAGCGCCGGCCCGGTGATCATGAGCACGCAGAGCCTGTTCGTCATCCCCCTCGCCGCGGAGACGGGCTGGAGCCGCGCCACGGTGACGGCCGCGTTCACCTTCATGGCTTTGGGCCAGGCGATCGGAACACCGGTCGTCGGCCACCTCCTGGACCGCTTCGCCTTCCGCTGGGTCGTCGTGCCGTCCTGGCTGCTGTACTGCCTCTGCCTGACCCTGGCCACCGTGGTCCCGCGCACCCTGCCGCTCTTCTACGTGCCGTACTTCCTCGCCGGTTTCTTCGCCGGCGGCACGCTGATCCCCTTCATGAAGGCCGTCTTCAGCTGGTTCGACAGCAAACGCGGCACGGCGGTCGGGGTGACCGCCTCGCTCTCCGCGCTCGGCTCGACCCTGGCCCCCCTGCTCGCCAGCTTCCTGCTCACCAGGTACGGCTGGCAGACCACCTACCGATGGCTGGCCCTGCTGGCGCTCGTCGTCTCGATGGTCATGGTGTTCGGCCTCGTCCGGGTCCGGGCCGAGCGCAGCGTCCGCGGCCGGCTGCTCAAGGAGGCGAAGGAGGACGACCACACGGTGAGTCTCGAACTGCCGGGGCTCACCGTCCGGGAAGCCCTGCGCGGCACGGACTTCTGGCTGATCGCGGTCAACCTCTGCCTGATCGGCGTCGCCGTGGTCGGCCTCCAGGGAAACATCGTGCCCATGGTGGCCGACCAGGGCATCTCCTCCGGCCGGGCCGCGGCCCTGCTGACGGTCTTCGGTCTGACGTCACTGCTCGGCCGGATGCTCGGCGGCGTCCTCCTCGACCGTTTCCAGGCGCCCCACGTGTGCGCCGCCGTGATCCTCTGTCCGGTGGCCGGCATGTTCCTCCTGAACGTCTCGTTCGCCGGCGCGGCCGTCGGCGCGGCGCTGATCGGCCTCGCCTTCGGCGTCGAGATCGATCTGCTGCCGTACTTCATCAGCCGCTACCTGGGCATGCGCCGTTTCGGGTCGCTCCTCGGCCTCCTCAACGCAGCCGTCATGCTGACCTCGGCGTTCGGCCCGCTGGCCGTCAACCTCGGCTACGAGCTGCTGGGCAGCTACGACGCCGTCATGCCCTTCCTCGCCGGCGTCCTGCTGCTGTGCGCCGTCCTCGTCCTGCGCCTGGGCCCCTACCCCTACCCCGCCGCCACCGGCTCCGACGGCGTCGCCGCCCAGGACGGGACGGCGGATGCCGCCCTGCGCACCGGACCCCTGTTGACATCCCCGCCCGCCGGGCACCACCCGCACGAGAGCAAGTGAGCGACCGATGACGACATCACCCGACAGCACCAGGGACGTCCCCACGAACTGGGGCCGGTGGGGACCCGACGACGAGTCCGGCACCCTGAACTTCATCACGGACGAGGCACGGGCCCGTGGCGTGGCGGCCGCGACCACCGGACGCGTGGTGTCGCTGGCCTTCCCCGTCCGGCCCGCCCCCTTGGTCGGCCCGGTGCCCTTCGGGGACGGCGGTCTGCCCACCGGGGTCATGCAGATGATGGCGTTCAACGGATCACCCACCCGGGTGCTCACCGACGTCCTGGTCCTCAACACGCACCACGGCGCCGTCACGCACATCGACGCCCTGGCCCACGTGCCCGCCGACGGCCAGGTCTACCCCGGTCGTCCCCTGAACGAGGCGGTCGTGGGCGGATCGCTCCGGCACGGCTCCACCACCCCCTTCGCGGCCGGGATCACCACGCGGGGCGTCTTCCTCGACCTCGCACCGGACGGGCGTCTCGAACCGGGCCACGCCGTGACCGGCCAGGATCTCGCCGAGGCCGAACGGCGCACCGGCACTCGGCTCGCGTCGGGAGACGCGCTCGTCGTCCGGGGCGGCTGGCGGGTCGCCGACCATCTGACGGAGCAGGTGCCCTGCATGGACATCAGCGCCGTGCGCTGGATGGCCGAGCGTGAGGTGAGCGTCTACGCCGGTGACATAGGGGACCTGCCGCCCGTCCGTCCCGGCGGCCGGCCGCCGGTGATGCACCAGGTCGCGCTCGCCCGCCTGGGCATGCCGCTCATCGACAACGCCGACGTGGCCGCGCTGGCGACGGCATGCGGTGAACTCGGCCGCCACACCTTCCTGTTCGTGGTCGGCGCGGCGCCGGTCACGGGCGCCACCGGGTTGCCGGTCAACCCCCTGGCCATCTTCTGACCCCCGTGAGTCGACAGGAGTCGCACATGTCCAAGTTGGCGATCATCGTGGCGAGCACCCGGCCGGGCAGAACCGGCCCGGTCGTCGCCCGGTGGGTCGAGACGGAGGCGAGGAGACACGACGGCTTCACCGAGGTCGAGCTGGTGGATCTCGCCGAGGTGAACCTGCCGTTCATGAACGAGCCGCACCACCCGCGGCTGGCCCGCTACACCCACCGGCACACCCGCGAGTGGAGTGCGAGGATCGCCGGCGCGGACGCCTTCGTGTTCGTGATGCCGGAGTACAACTACGGCTACAACGCCGAGTTGAAGAACGCCATCGACTACCTGCACCGGGAGTGGCACTACAAGCCCGTCGGACTGGTCAGCTACGGCGGTGTCTCGGCAGGCACCCGGGCCGCCCAGATGATCAAACAGGTGGTCACCACCCTCAAGATGACCCCGCTGTCCGAGGCGGTCTCCCTGCCCTTCGTGCAGCAGTTCGTCGGCGAGGACGGCACGCTCGTTCCGAACGAGGTCATGACCGCGTCCGCGACGGCCATGTTCGACGAACTGGCCCGGGTCACCGAGGCCCTGCGTCCACTGCGCACCCCCACACCTTCGACCGGACCGCACGCGGCGGTCTGACCGGAAAGGCTCTCACCCATGGCACATGATGTCTCGACAGCACTGATCGTCGGCGGCGGCATCGCCGGCCTCTCGGCGGCGATCGCCCTCAGCCGCGCGGGAGTGCAGTGCGAGGTCCTGGAGCTGGCCGACGCGCCCGGCGGGGCGTCGCTCGCCCTGTCCGGCCGGGCCACGGAGGCACTGGACGAACTCGGCGTGTACGACGCGCTCCACGCCCGCAGCACACCGTTCACCGACGGGACGACCGCGGCGCATCAGATGGACGAGCACGGACGGCTGCTCAGCAAGGGCCCGCAGCGACCGCAGTGGCCCGGCGCCAAGACCCCGCTCGGCGTGCACCGTCCCGCGCTGCTGGAGCTCCTGCAGGAGACGGCACAGGGTCTCGGCGCCGAGGTCCACAGGGGCGTGACGACCCAGACGGTGGACGAGCGCGGAGACGGGGTGTTCGTCACCACGACCGACGGCCGGGAAGCCCGCTACGACCTCGTGGTCGGCGCCGACGGGATCGGCTCCCGCACGCGCTCCCGGATCTTCCCCGAGAGCCCCAGGCCCGCCTACTCGGGGCAGTTCAGCTTCCGCTGGATGCTGTCCGGACCGCCCATCGAGGGCGAGGGGTGGTACAACGGCCCGGAGGGCAGGCTCGGTTTCTACCATCTCCCCGGAAACCTCATCTACGTACCCGCCGTGGTCGACCTGCCCGAGGGCACCTGGCTGACCGAAGAGGACACCTACGCGCACTTCACCCGGCTCCTCGACTCGTTCACGGCACCCGCCGTCGTCGAGCTCAGGCGCCGCCTGGCCCCGGGCGCGGACCTCATCGCCCGGCCCTTCGAGTGGATCCTCCTGCCCGCCCCCTGGTACCGGGGGCGCACCCTCCTCATCGGTGACGCCGCGCACGCGACGACCGCACACATGGGCATGGGTGGCGGGATGGCGATCGAGGACGCCGTCGTCCTGGGGCAGTGCGTCGCGAAGGAGCCCACCCTGCAGGCGGCCTTCGACGCCTTCATGGAGCGGCGATACGCGCGGGTCTCCATCGTCGTCGAGACGAGCGTGGCCCTGTCCCGTCTGGAGCAGGAAGGCGCCCCCACCACCGAGAACATGGCCGTGGCCTCCGCCGCGTTCATGGCCCTCGGACAGCCCTACTGACAACCCCGGCCCGCGGGGGCGCGTCCCGCGCCCCCGCACCCCATCGGCCCTGACACGCCCGGCGACGCCCGGGGCAGCAACGAGGAGAGCCCAGATGAAGCGGTCGCCGAAGGCGATCATCAGCTGTGCCGTCACCGGCTCGGCACACACCCCCAGCATGTCCGAGCACCTGCCGGTGACACCGGACGAGATCGCGGAGCAGAGCGTCGAGGCGGTGGCGGCCGGCGCGGCGATCGTGCACCTGCACGCCCGCGACCCGCGGACCGGGCAGCCGACCCCCGACCCGGATGTGTTCATGCGGTTCCTGCCGCAGATCAAGGAGCGGACGAACGCGGTCGTGAACATCACGACCGGCGGCGCCATGACCATGTCGATCGAGGACCGGCTCGCCGCGGCCCGCCGCGCCCGGCCGGAGCTGGCGTCGATGAACATGGGCTCGATGAACTTCGGCGTGTATCCCGCGGCCGAGGTCGACCGGGTGTGGAAGCACGACTGGGAGCAGCGGTATCTGCGCGCCTCCGAGTCGGCCGTCTTCAGCAACACCTTCGCGCAGATCGCCACCACCCTGCGGGAGCTGGGCGACGGCGCGGGGACCCGCTTCGAGTACGAGTGCTACGACGTGGGGCACCTCTACAACCTCGCGCACATGGCCGAGCGCGGACTGGCGAAGCCCCCGTTCCTCATCCAGTGCGTCTTCGGCGTCCTGGGCGGGATCGGTGCCGACTCCGACAACCTGCGGCACATGGTGACCATCGCCGACCGCCTGTTCGGCGACGACTACCACCTCTCGGCCTTCGCCGCGGGCCGGCACCAGATGCCGTTCGCCACGCACTCCGCGCTGCTCGGCGGCCACGTCCGGGTCGGGCTCGAAGACAGCCTGTACATCGGCCGGGGCGAACTGGCCACGTCCAACGCCCAACAGGTGGCGAAGGTGTCCCGGATTCTCACCGAGGTCGGCCGTGACATCGCCACCCCGGACGAGGCCCGCGCCATGCTCGGCCTCAAGGGGGCGGACCATGTCGGCTTCTGAGCGGCACCGCGGCGCGTTCGTCGTGCGGAACGTCCGCCTCTTCGACGGCGAGAACACCGTGGAGGAGGCGGACGTGGAGGTGGTGGGCGAGCGGATCGCCGCGGTCGTTCCGCGGCCCGGCGACCGCTCGTACGACACCGACCGGTACGGCGTCATCGACGGCGCGGGCGCCACGCTGATGCCGGGACTCATCGACTCCCACACCCACCCGGCGGGCGAGGCCCTCGCGTTGGCGATCCGGTTCGGCGTGACGACCGAGCTGGACATGTTCACGGTGCCCGAGCGCCTCGGCGACCAGCGCACCCGCGCCGCCGAGCGTGACGACGTCGCGGACATCCGGTCGGCGTCGACCGGCGCCACCGTCCTCGGCGGGCATCCGTCGATGCTGATCGGCCTGTCGTTCCCCGAGCAGTTCCCCGTGGTCGACGGCCCTAAGGACGCGGCGCGTTTCGTCCGGGACCGGATCGCCGAGGGAGCCGACTTCATCAAGCTCCTCATCGACGACGGAACCGCGATGGGGCATCCCTCGCCGACCCTGTCCGAGGAGACGGCCAGGAACGTGGTCGCCGAGGCCCACGCGCACGGGCTGCTCGCGGTGGCCCACGCGACGAGCGTGGCCAACACGCTCGCGGCGGTACGGGCCGGCGTCGACGGTCTCGTCCACGTCTTCATGGACCGGCCGCCGAGCGAGGAGATCGTCCGGACCATCAAGGAAGCGGGGGTCTTCGTCGTTCCGACCCTGGTGACGATGGGATCGATGGCCGGGGAGCTCACCGGCCGGTCGGTCGCGGACGACGTGCGCGCGCGGCCGTACCTCCCCGACGCGTGGCACCAGAACCTCTGTACCTGCTGGCAGTTGGGCAGTCCCAGCTCACTGCGGAACGCCATGCTCGCCACGGGGGCGCTGCACCGGGCCGGCGTCACCGTGGTGGCCGGCACCGACGCCGCCGACGTCGGCGTACTGGGCACGGCGCACGGCGTCAGCCTGCATCAGGAACTCGCCCTGCTCGTGGAGTGCGGGCTCACCCCGGCCGAGGCGCTCACCGCGGCCACGTCGGCGGCGGCGGACGCCTTCCGGCTGCCGGACCGCGGGCGCGTCGTGCCGGGCCGGCAGGCGGACCTGGTGCTGGTGAGCGGTGATCCGACGGCCGACATCACCGACAGCCTCTCGATCCGGGCCGTGTGGCGCCGGGGCCAGCGGCTGCGGCGCGTCACCGCCTCCCCGTCCCCGGCGGGCCCGGGCGGCTGACGGGGCGTCACGCACGCGGTGCGGCCGGAGGCAGCAGCACCTCGTCCACGCTCGCCGCCACCTCGTCGGCCGGCACCGGGCTCCGCTGCACGAAGTCCCGTCCGTGGCACGATGCCCAGGCCGCGGCCGGCAGCACGCACCAGCGCGCACCTGCCGGTCCCGGACGAACGGCAAGGTCGAACGCTTCAACCGCACCCTGCTGGACGAGTGGGCCCACGCCCGCCCCCACCGTTCGGAGCAGGAACGACGCGACGCCTTCCCCGGCTGGCCGCCCACCTGCGATCACCACCGCGGACCCACCGCGCTGAAGGGCCGGCCACCCGCCGGCCGCGTTCCCGACCTCACAGGGCCATACAGGCCAGGGGGGAGCCGCACGTTGGCGGGACCGGGCGCCGCCATGACGGCCGGCACCAGCACTCCGCGCACCGAGACCGTGCCGGCCCGCGGCCCCCGGCCGGCTTGTCGCCGGCCGGGGGCCGCGGGGTCGCTCAGCGCTTCACCCCTGTGGACGGTGTCCGGTCGGTCTTGTCCGTCCAGGGCGGGAGCGGGAGGGATCAGCCACGGGTCCATCTCTGGTTGGCGGCCCCGTTGCACGTCCAGATGATCGCCTGGGTGCCGTTGGCCGTACCGCCGCCGTAGGCGTCCAGGCACTTGCCGGACGCCACGTTGACGATCGACGCGTCGCTCCTGACGCGCCATTGCTGGCTCGCCGAGTTGTTGCAGTCCATGATCACGACTGCGCTTCCGTCGGCGGTCGCCCCGCCGCTGACGTCCAGGCACTCGGTGGGGAAGACCCTGAGCTGGTTGGAAGCCGTCGAGGTCCAGGTCTGATTGGCGCCGCCGTTGCAGTCCCACAGCGCCGGCCGGGTGCCGTTGTCGGTACGGCTGCCGGGTACGTCCAGGCAGCGCCCGGACTCCTGGCCCCTGATGGGTGCGGGCGTCGCGGCGCGCGTCCACCTCTGGTGGGCGCCGCCGTCACACGTGCTGATCACCAGTGCCGTGCCGTTGTCCGCGCCGTGGTCCCGGGCGGTGAGGCACTTGCCCGACGCGGGGTTGACCACGGACCCGTCGGCCCCCACCGTCCACTGCTGGGCGCCGGTGTTGTTGCAGTCCCAGATCTGTACCACCGTTCCGTCGGCGGTGCCTCCGCCGTCGACGTCCAGGCACTTGCCGGCGAACACGGTGAGCTGCCGGGCAGCGGTCTGCGTCCAGACCTGGTTGGCCTGGCCGTTGCACTCCCAGAGCATGACATCGGTCCCGTTGGCTTGCGCGCCGCCGGGCACGTCGACGCACCGACCGGATTCCCGGCCCTTGAGCACGCCGTCGTAGTCGGACGAGCCGCAGGTCGTGATCCCCGTGGTGTACGGGCACAGGACGGACGCGAAGCCGCCGTTGCGCTGCATCGGCACGGACAGGGTGTCCGTGCGGGAGACCACCCGGGTCTCCCGCACCAGCGGGCCGGAACCGTCGCGTACGGTCTCCAGGAGCCACCGGCCGTCGCCGAGGAAGCCGAGCGGTGACTGGAACGTCTTCGCGTCGACGGACGATATGCCGCCGACGTACCACCTGCCGCCCGCCCGGCGGGCCATGTACGTCTCCTGTCCGGGCGCGCCGGCCAGGAGCCGCGTCTCGTCCCAGGCCGTCGGGAGCTGATCGAGGATGCGCAGCGCTTCGGGCCGGGACTGGTAGCTCTCGGGGTTGTCCGCGTAGTGCTGCCAGCCCGACTCGAACACCACGGCGGTCGCCAGCTCGTGCGCGTCGGTGGTGTCCCGGTTGCTCATGCTGAAGACGACCGGGGTGAAGTCCATGCTGGAGACGACGTTGCGGGTGAAGGGGAGCACCGTGTTGCGCGCGGCCCGGTTGTTCTGCTGTTCCGCGCCGTAGACCGCCTCCCCGGTCATGACGTGCGGCCACGTGCGCTGCATGCCGCGCGCCGTGGCGGATCCGTGGAAGTTGACCAGCAGTTCGAGTTGCGCGGTCCGGGCGAGTACGGTGTCGTACCACCTCAGCGTGGGCTGGGTGAACTCGTAACTGAAGTCGATCTTCACGCCGGCCACCCCCCAGCTCTTGACGAGGGGCAGCCACCTTTCGCGCTGCTCGGCCGTCTGGAGGGCGGAGGAGTTGAACCAGACGATCAGCTTGACGCCGCGTGCGTCGGCGTAGTCCACGAGGTCCGGCAGCCAGCTCTCCTGCCAGCCCTCGTCGACCAGGACGTAGTCCCAGCCGTGGTGCTGGGCGAAGTCGATGTAGTCACGCTGGCGAGCGGGGTCGGAGGGACTGGAGTGCTCGGTCAGCCAGGACCAGGCGGAGGCTGCGGGCTCGATCCACGAGGTGTCGCCGACCCGGGACGGCGGGGCGAGGTCGTCGACGATCGTCGAGGTGGTGACGGTGGCCAGGTCGCCGACGGCCGCGGTACGCCACGGTGTGGACAGCGGCAGCGTCGCGGTCACCGGCGCGTTCGTGATCGTGGTGCTGTAGGTCGCCGAGCCGGCCTGGTGGGTCAGGCGGCTGCCGGCGTAGCGGCCGTCGAGGTCGGTCTCGGCGACCAACGCATAGGTCGATCCGACCTGGAAGAGGGCGGGAACGGCGTAGTCGTTCGCCGGAGCCGAACCCGCGGTGGTACGGATCCACTGGCCCTGGTCCTCACGGTGGCCGGGGACCAGCCAGGCGTTCGCCGTCGACGGTACCGTCCACGACGACGCCTCCCGCTCGACCGTCACGCTCCCCGACCCGGGGAGGATGTACCGGTAGGCGGCGCCGGTGCTCGACACCCGCACCACCACGTCCAGCCGGGCGCCGCCCGTGCCGGTGAAGGACAGGGTCGTCTGGGTGTACGCGGTCTGCTGGGTGCGCCTCTTGCCGGTGGTCATCGTGTAGGACTCGGTGACCGTCCGGTCCGCTCGCCCGGAGAATGTCAGGTTCTGCGTCAGGTCGGCGGCGGTGGTCTCGATGCCGATGGGGGCCGGGGTCAGCACGGGCGTGCCCTGCCGGGACACGCCGAATCTCAGCTCGCCGTCTTCGAGGATGACCTCGGCCGAGACCGGTGAGCCGGCGGACGGGCCGCCGATCGTCCACGTGGTGATCGCGTCCTCGGCCGCCCGGGCGGGGGCCGGGGGGAGGGCGACGGCCACCAGGGCGACAGCCAGCACGTACATCGCTAAGAGCGCGCTTCTGTATTTCCCTTCGAGCATGGGGGGGTGTCCCTTCGATGGGAGGAAGTGCGTCACAGTGTCCGGTCATGTTTGATTGGACGTCAACGCTTCGCACAGAAGTGAACACAACTCCAAGGAGTGGGTGCTGATCCGGGTCGAGTCACCGCGCGGTTGCCAGGGCCGGCACCGCCTCGCCGAACCCGGTGCCGAGTCGATCGAGCGGGAGCGGCGGGCCGGTGGCGACCAGGTGACCCACGACGGTCTCGCGCGGCGTCGGGGCAGCATGCGGCTTCACCGTGCCGGCCTGGGAGGAACTGCGCGTGGCGGATCCGGCCGCCCGGCACCCCGATGTCCGTGACAGCACGGTCGCCGGGCCCACTGACCGTCCGCCGACGTCTCACCGCACGTCGGGCTCGAGTGCGGTGAGACGTCCGGGGCGGGTGGCGCCGTGGCCTGTGCCCGGCCGCCCGAGCGGTTCCGCGGGGGCCGGTGCATGACTGTGCGAGCGCATCGGCGAGGCCGGTGCCGCGGCAACTAGTCGAAGGTGGCCAGCGGCTGGTCGGGAGCCGGCAGGGAAGGGGCGGTGGCGGCAGGTTGCCACAGTTGCTGCCGCAGTTGGACGACCAAGGCCTTCAGCTGAGCCCCGTCGACGGCAGCGCCGAAGAGGTAGAAATCAGGCCGCACGACGGCGGCGACGTGCCCGTGCTCGCGCAGGTGTGCCAGGTAGCCGCCGGACTCGTCGGTGTAACCCTCGGCCGGTGCGTCGTCGGTGTACAGAGGAACGATCGTGGCGCCGATGCCGCTGAGGAAGTCGTGGTCCGCGGTGTCGAGTGCGGCGAGCGGGGCGGCACCGTCGGACAGGATGGTGAACCCGCCGCCGGTGAGGTCGTCCAGCAGGGCGGTACGGCCCTGATGGGTGACCTCGTACTGGGGTGTCAGGTGGCCGACGTCAGGGGCCCGCGTACCGTCGGCGGACCGCTGGAGGACTCCGTCGCCCAGAACCGGCGGCGGGGTGGCCGGCAGCGCGTGCCGCGGATCGGCACCGGTGGCGATCATCCGCTCGTCGCGGGCCGCGGCGGCGTCGGGGTCGAGGACGCAGATGACCTGGCCCAGGGCCATGGACATGCCGATGGCGTGCTGGACGTGCTCGCTGCGTTCGGAGGTGTAGGTGTCGAGCAGAGCGGGGTCGGCGCGGCCGTCGAGGACGAGGCCGAGTTTCCAGGCGAGGTTCATCGCGTCGCGCAGTCCCGAGCACATGCCCTGGCCGGCGAACGGCGGCATCTGGTGGGCGGCGTCCCCGGCGAGGAAGAGCCGGCCCTCGCGCCAGCGGTCCACCCAGCGGGCCTGGAAGGTGTAGACGGTGTGCCGCTCGATCGTGGTGTTGTCCGGCGTACGCCCCCACGGCTCCAGCAGCCGCCAGGCCGCCTCCGGTGTGTTGAGTTCCTCGGCGTTCTCGTGCGGCAGCCGCATGAACTCCCAGCGCCGTCGGCCCGGACCACCGGACACGAGGGTGGTCGGCCGCTCGGGGTCACACAGCTGCCAGTTCTTCGGCGACCACTCGGCCTGGTCGTGCGGGAGCACGTCGACGACCAGCCAGTCGTAGAAGAAGCCGAGGTCGGTGACGGACGTGGCCATGGTGGAGCGGACGAAGCTGTTGGCGCCGTCGGCGCCGATGACGTACCGCGCGCGGACATCACCCGCGCCGTTGGCGGTCAACCGGACGGAGGTGTCGCCCGCTTCGAGGTCGACGACTTCGCACCCACGGCGGAGAGTGACCGTGGCGAGGCCTTCCACAGCGTTGGCAAGCACGGCTTCCAGCTGCGGTTGACTGAAGAAGTTGGCGGTGGGCCAGCCGGAGAGTCCGTTGCGCGACCAGTCGATACGCACCAGCGTCTCGCCGGCCGCGTTGCGCCACTCGTAGTCGTCGCGCACCGGATCGGTGAGCGCCCGGACCTCCTCCCCGACGCCGGCCGCCTGGAAGATGCGGCCGATCTCGTGGTCGAAGTGCGCGGCGCGGGGCAGGTCGTAGGGACTGGGCCAGCGTTCCAGGACGATGACGTCGTGGCCGGCCCGGCCCAGGAGCAGAGCCAGTGTCTGACCGACGGGGCCGAAGCCGACTATGGCCACGTCGTGGAGCCTTGAATCACTTTCTGTCACTGCTCTTCCGTTCCTCACTGTGCGTGACTGTGCGTGCCGGTCATCAGGGGCGGCGGGATCCCCGAGCGAGCGAAGGGATCACGGAGGCGGCAGTGGGGCCCAGTCGCCCGGGCCTTGGGCGCGCGTCAGCACCTGGTCGTATCCGGTCAGGGCCCCGGCCTTGACATCGGTCGCGACACCGGGCCGCCTGGCGCGGCGTCGGCGCGCCCGGCCGTCGGCCGTGTCCGCGCCGACAGGGACCTCGAACGGGGGAACTGGCGTGGGCCGGTGTCACAGCCGGAGCAGGCGTTCGGCGTTGAGGTGGGCGATCTTCGCCCGGTCCGCCTCGCTGATCGGTGCGTTGCGCAGGAAGTCGGTGGCCGTCGCCATGTCCTCGAAGGGGTAGTCGGTCCCGAAGAGGATGTGTTCGGGGCCCATGGCGAGCAGCGCGCACAGCAGCGGGGGTGCCGAGCAGACGCCGCTGGTGGTGAGGTAGAGGTTGTGGCGGACGTACTCCGAGGGGTTGCCCCGGGCGAGTTCCACGCCGTGGTGGTTGTGGAAGCCCCAGCGCGAGTCCAGGCGCCACAGCACGTAGGGCAGGCCCTCCCCCATGTGCCCCAGGAGCAGCTTGGCGTCGGGGAAGTCGTCGAAGACACCGCCAAAGATCATCCGCAGCACGTGTGAGCCGGTTTCGACACCCCAGCTCCACATCGGGCCGATGAGTTCGGGGTGCCCGTCCATGACGTGCGGGGTGTCGACGCCGTTGGCCGGGTGGAGGTAGAGGGGCACGTCGAGCCCCTCGGCGCGCTCCCACACCCCGCGCAGCTCGGGGGCGTCGAGGTAGCGGCCCTGGGTGTGCGCGTTGACCAGGGCGCCGCGCAGGCCGAGCTGGGTGACCGCCCGTTCCAGTTCCTTCGCCGCCGCCTGCGGGTCCTGCAGGGGCAGGGCCGCGAAGCCGGCGAACCGGGTGGGATGCTCCGCGATCAGACCAGCCAGCAGATCGTTGACGGCGGCGGCCTGTGTCACCGCGGAGGCGGGGTCCGGCTCGGCCTGGATGCCGGGGGCCGTGAGGGACAGGACCTGCATGTCGAGGCCGGCCGCGTCCATCTCGGCCAGACGTTCCCCGGTCAGATCGAGCAGCCGCCGGGACGCCTCCCGCCACTTGTCGGGCTGACCGATCGACGACCCCGCACTGTAGCCCAGCAGGTCCGGCGTGACGAAGTGCTCTTCGAGACCAATGGTCCGCAACGTGACACCCCTTTCACTATCGTGAATCGACTTCACCGATGGTGAAAGGACATGACAGTGCTGTCAAGCCTCGGGGCGTGAGAAAAGCGAACCGACAGGACCGCCGCGAGGAGGGAGCGGACGGACACCGGCGGCGGCGTGAACGGGGTGTGCTTCGTGGTCAGGACGTTGCGCGGAGCACGGCCGCGGTCACGCCCTGCGCGTAGGCCGGGTTGCGGGCGCCGGCGGAGTCGCCGACGGCGGCCAGCCCGTCGGGCCGGTCACGGGCCCGCGCGTACAGGGTGACCTGTCGATGCCCGTGCTCCAGTCGCGTGGCGAGACCGCCCCGCGACTGCCTCGGGACGCTGTACGGCGGGAACAGTGCGTCGACATCCTGCGCGGGCGCCAGGAGTGTCCTCGTCGCACACACCAGGCCTGTGTCCGTCACCCGCCGCACCGGGCGCACGGGGAAGGCTGTGCCGGTTCAGCACTCGTCGGTGAGGGGGCAGCTTGCGCGGCCTGTTGCCCCAGTAGTCCTCGTGGGCAAGTGAGGGGGCGTTCTGGGCCCACGGGTGCCATGGGCGGTGCATCAACGAGGGCGGGAGGTGCGGGCCTTGTTCGAGGGCTTCGAGACCAGCAGGGTTCAGGTTGATGAGGCGTCAACGACGAGGCACAGGTGGTCGAGGAAGACCCGGCACCGGGCTCTCTTCTCGTCGCCCATCGCTCGGGCCGGACGCTCGTGGGGGCGTGGTCCGAGGGTCTGCCGGCCACAGCACTACGGCCCTGGCGTACCGCCGTCGCAGCCGGCGCCGGCTGGGATGTACCGGCAGGAGGACCCCTGCCCGTCCGACTCCGGCGCCACCTGCCCGAGCCGTCTGTCCCGAAGTCCGCCGACAGCCGAGGCGAAGGCGCTCGAACACCGACAGTGCCGCCCTCCACCGCGGCGGCGAGCCACACCGACGGCGCGTCCGCCCCTTCCACGGCGGCGCGCCGCCCGCGTGACAGGACAGGACTTCCTCGGCCGAGCCGTACCGCGGGGAGGTGTCCGGCGCGCTGGACGGCGTGGCGCCGGTCCCGGCCGAGTCGAGGGCGGGGCCGCCGCGGCGCGGCAAGGGTTCAGCCGATGCGGCTGTCCCGGCTACTCCCAGAGGCCGGCCAGGTGTGCGTGGAGGACGTCGTGTGCCTCCTGCGGGGTGAGGTGGCCGATGAGGACGTGCGTAGTGAGGCCGTCGGCGAGGGCGAGGAGGGTGCGGGCCTCGCGCTGCGGATCGAGGGGCACGGCGCGGTCGGTGCCCTCGGCGGCTGCCGAGACGAGGTGGGCGAACGCCTTCTGCAAGGTTGCGTAGTTCGCCTTCAGCGTCGTCGCGAGCGCCTCGCTGACAGCGGCCTGCGCGACGAAGGCGAGCCAGACCCTGGCCTCGGCGCGGTGCTCCTCCCGGAGCAGTGAGACCTCGGTGGCCGCGTGCCCCAGGGCGGTGCCGGCCGACTGGGCCGGGCTCCTGACGAGGCGGGCCTGTACGCGCTCGCTGATCAGCTCGCCGATGTGCCCGAGAGTGAACACGAGCATCTCTTCCTTGGTGCGGAAGCACCGCTGGACGGCGCCCATCGACACCTGCGCGCGGGCGGCGACGTCGCGAAGGGTCACGCCCTCCAGTCCGCGTTCGTCGGCGAGGCGGCACACGGCCTCGGCGATGAGGCGGCGTCGGCTCACGTGATCCACCTGCCTGGGCATACCCGGTCGCCTCCCTGTTTCCCTGCGCTCTCCTGCGCAGCGACTTCATGCGATGCGCGCGCATCGGTTCCAGGGTACGGTTGCGGTTCCGATGCAAGCGCATTGGTACATCGGGGAGGAAGGTGGAGCCGTGCGGGATGCCCTGTGGAGGATGCCGGCCGCCGCGCAGGCGGAGGCTGTGCGCAGCGGAGACGTATCGGCCGTCGAACTGGTCGACAGTCACCTGGATCGCATCGCCGAGGTCAACCCGCGGGTGAACGCGGTCACGCAACTGCTCGCGGAGCGTGCCCGCGAGGCCGCCGCGCGGACGGACCGCAGGCGGGCCGCGGGCGAAGCGCTGGGGCCCCTCGCGGGCGTGCCCTTCACGGTGAAGGAGAGCACCGCCGTCGAAGGCGTGCCGACCACGTTCGGCACGGAACGCTTCCGCGATCTGGTGGCGCCGGCCGACGCACCCCCGGTGGCGCGGCTGCGCGCGGCCGGGGCGATACCCATCGGGCACAGCAACATCCCCACCCTGATCCTGGCGGGGATGCACACGCGCAGCGAGCTGTTCGGTGACACGGTCAATCCGTGGGACAGCGGCCGGACCCCGGGCGGCTCCAGCGGGGGTGACGCGGTGGCCGTCGCCACGGGCATGGCGGCGTTCGGGCTCGGCAACGACTCCGGAGGATCGGTGCGTGTCCCGGCCCAGTTCTGCGGCGTGGCCGGGCTGAAGCCGTCCACGGGCCGGTTCCCTGCCGACCACCGGGTGCTGGGCCCAAACGACCCGGGCCCGGCGTCCCAGATGCTGGTCACCGACGGCCCGCTGGCCCGCCGCGTGGGTGATCTTCGGCTCGCTTACGAGGTGCTGGCCGGGACCGATCCGCGAGACCCGCGGGCCGTGCCGGTGCCCGCATACGGCGCACCGCTCCCCGGACGTGTGAAGGTCGCGGTCGTGGCGGACCCTGGCGGGCACGGCACCCACCCCACGGTTCGCCGGGCCGTCGCCACCGCGGCCGACGCGCTCCGCGACGCCGGGTACGACGTGCGCGAGGAGCAGGACGTGCCGCGGATGGACGAGGCCCTCGCGGCGTACGGCCGGATCACCGTCACCGAGTTCGCTCCGACCTGGCCGGTGGTGCGCGGGCTGCTCGGCAGGGGCGGGGACCGCTACATCGAGATGATGATGGAGCAGACCCCGCCCGCGAGCGCGGACGAGTTCGTGCAGTTGATGGGCACCTGGCTGAACATCCGCCGCTCGTGGGCCGCATTCCTCGACCGGTACCCGCTGTTGCTCGGCCCCGTCTTCACCGAGCCGCCGGTCGAACCGGGGCTGGAGTCGCGCGACAGGTCAGGCAGGGACCGGGTCGGGTCGGGAATGCGTCTGTGCACCGTGACCAGCTTCGTGGGCGTACCCGGTGTGGCCGTACCGACCGGAACGGCCGACGGACTCCCCTCCGGCGTACAGATCGTCGGGCGTGCGTTCCGGGAGGACCTGTGCCTGGGCGCCGCCCAGGCGATCGAGGACCGGCTCGGGGTTCTCACACCGGTCGACCCCCGCGTAGGAGGCCGGACCGGCTGAGCCCGTGGGCCTTGAGGGGCGCGCACGGCCACCCCCAGCCCCGTCACCTCCGCACGCCGCGCCGTCCCACCCGCCCGGCCGTCGCCGCACGGTGGCGACAGGCGGCCTGTGCCGGCGCGCGGAGCCGGAGGGTCGTCGTGCGGAGGTGCGGCATCGCGGAAGCGAACAGCGCCGCACGGTGGCCTCCTCGTCGGCTCTCCGGCGGGAGGGGAAGAGCGCAGTGCGTCACGGCGTCGGCGGGCGTCGCATAGCGTCCCCTCGGCAGGACCATGACGGCCTTGCCGACGCTGACGCTGGCGGGCAGCCCGACCGCCGCGGACCTCGACGTCATCGCGGCCGACAGCGGGAGGTCGTCAGGGCCGTGTCCGCGGGGCGCTGCGGGCTTCCGCGGCGAGCAGGCCGGAGACGCCGAGGCCCGGCGCGTCGGGCAGTACGACCGTGGCGCCCCGGTACCGCATGCCGCCGGCGACGGCGGGACCCTTGAGCCACCACACCGCGTCGAGGTCGCTCACCGCCGTGGTGCCGTAGGCGGCCACCAGGCTGGCCGCGGCGCCGGTGCCGATCTCGCTCTCCAGCATGGAGCCGAGCATGGTGCCCATGCCCTGGGCCCGCGCCAGTTCGAGCAGGGTACGGCCGGTACTGAGTCCGCCGCTCTTCGCCAGCTTGACGTTGACCAGGTCTGCCGCGCGCCGGTGGATCACCTCCATCAGGTCACGCACCCCGAAGACGGACTCGTCCGCCATGATCGGGGTCCCGACCCGGTCGCTCACCCAGGCCAGGCCCTCCACGTCCCGGTAGGCCACCGGCTGTTCGACGAACTCCACCCTCGTGCCGGCGTCCTCCAGCGAGCGGATGACCCGGACCGCCTCGCGGGGCGTCCAGCCCTGGTTGGCGTCCAGACGGATGCTCACCTCGGGGCCGACCGCCTGGCGGACCGACTTCACACGGTCGACGTCCGCGGCCGCGTCCGTGCCGACCTTGACCTTCAGCACCTCGAAGCCCTCCGCGACCCGGCTCTTCGCCGCCGTGGCCATACTGTCCACCGTGCCGACCACCAGGCTCACGTCGGTGGGCACCGCCAGGCGGGAGCCGCCGAGCAGCCGGGCCAGCGGGATTCCGAGGCGGACCGCGGCCAGATCGTGCAGCGCGATGTCCACCGCGGCCTTGGCCGGTTCGTTGCCGACCACGGCACGGGCGACCCTGCGGCAGTTGTCCACCAGGTCGTCGGCGTCGCGACCGATGAGCAGCGGGGTGAAGACCTCGGTGACGCAGGCTTCGCTGGAGGCGAGCGAGGATCCGGTGACGGTCCACACCTCCGGTGCCTCACCGAAGCCGGAGCGCCCGTCCTGGTCGACGATCTCGACGACGACGGTGGAGACGTGGGTCAGGCTCGCCAGGGCGGTGACGAACGGCGTGTGCAGGGGAGCCACCAGGCGGTGGACATGGACAGCGGCGATGGTCATCGATCAGCCTCGTTGCAGTCGGGGGTGGGGGCACGCGCAGCCGGGTGCCGCGGTGCGGTGGTCCGGCCTCCTCGAACGTGCCGGCGGTGTGTCGCTGCTCCTCGCGCGTTCGCGCGGCGCGCGTGGGACCGGGGGCGGGCGGCCCCCAGCGGTTCGGGGGGTGACAGGCCCCGTCACCTCGGCCGCCCGGTGCGTCATGCAGGTTTCTCCATCGGTGTGTGCCAGCCGCGGCGTACGCCCCGGCGGGTCAGGATGGGGAGGCACAGGGCGGTACCGACGCCGCCCGTCCACAGGGCGGTGGACAGTCCGTCGAGCGAGATCAGCGCGGAGGCGCCGAGACTGCCGAGCGGCACCATGCCCCACAGCAGGAATCGCTGGACGGAGTTGACCCGGCCGAGCAGGCCGGACGGGGTGACGGTCTGGCGCAGCGTCAGTGAGATGGGGCCGAAGACCGAGTCGCCGAAGGCCTGCATGATCCCGCCGGTGATCAGGCCGGCCGTCCAGCCGATGGCGCCGAAGGCCGGCATGGCCATGCAGCCGAGTATGTTCACCACCAGGCTGATGATCAGCGCACGAGAGGTTCCGAACCGGTCCATCATGCGCTTGGAGAGCACGCTGCCGACGGGATACCCCAGACCGGCCAGACCCAGCACCAGGCCGATCTCCCCGGTGGACATGCCCCAGTCGTAGTGCAGGTAAAGGACCAGGGTGGACTCCAGCATGCTGAGGAAGAAGGTGTAGACCGCCCCGGCGAAGAGTACGGGTTCCAGCCAGGGGTGGCGGAGCACGAAACTCAGCCCCTCGCGGATCTCCCGGAGCATCGACCCGCGTTTCACCGGCGCCGGCTGCGGCTTCGGCTCGCGGTGCCGGATCGACGCGACGGCCGCGAGGGACACCAGGAAGGAACCCGCGTTCACGGCGATGGTGACGAGCGGGCCGAGCAGGCTCACCAGGGGCCCCGCCCCTACCGGCCCGAGGGTTCTCGACGCGGCCTCGGAGAGGTACAGCCGGCCGTTGCCGCGGTGCAGTTCGTCCGGATCGGATACCAGACTCGGCAGATACGTCGTGTAGGCCACCTGGAAGAACACCAGCGCGCATCCGCTGATCAACAGAAGGATCATCAGCAGGGCGAAGGAGAGCTGCCCCAGCCAGGCGATGAAGACCAGCGAGCCGAACACCGCGGCCTGGACGGCATTGCAGGCCAGCAGGACCGTACGGCGTCTGCGCCGGTCGATGAGCGCGCCGGCCGGCAGGCTCAGCAACAGGAACGGCGCGTTCAGCGCGAACGGGGTCAGCGCCGCCTGCGCCGCCGAGAGGTGCAGCGTGCTCACCGCGAACAGCGGCAGGGCGACCAGCATGAAGCTGTCCCCGAGCAGGCTGATCGACTGGCCCGCCCACAGCTTCCAGAAGTCGCCGGGTGCGGCCGGCCGGCCGGCCGGCGAGTCCGCGGGAGCCTCCGGCCGGGTTATCGCCGGCTCGCTCACCGCTGGTCCGCCGCGGTCGGGGTCGCGGTCCTGGCATCGTCCGGCACGGTCATCGTCCTGCGTTCTCCTCGCGGTTCGACTGGGTTTGGTCTTGTTCCCTGTCCCGGCGCGGGACGGCGCGGACGGCTGTGCCCGGCTCTCGGCCGCCGCGCGCATCGCCGCGAACGTCTGACATACGCGACTCGTCCGTCCGGCCGTACGGGATGCTCACGTCGTATTGCCCGGCCGGTCGGCGAGGAGGGCCGGAATCTCGTTCTCCGCTTTGCTGGATCGTGACAGCGAAAGCGCCCGGAGCGGACGTGCAGGATCCACATTCGGCCATACGGCCAATTATTCGCCACCGATATCGAGCCAAGTGGGACCCCCGCTCCGAGCACAGCCCGGGGCGAGGATATTCCATGATTGATTTGGGTAGTAAGCCGTCCATATGGGTGGCATGTGAGGGCACATTCGCTCCGTCCGCACAGGAGGGGCCGACGCGGTCGCCGACAAGGCACCCGGCGAGTCCGTCATACGTATGAGCAGGGGCGACTATAGCGCACCCCGATGGGCCAAAGTCCAGCATAAATCGGGTACTTGTCACGCAGTCATGCGTATGATTAACCTCGTTCCGTTCGATGCGCTCTCTGCACCGTCCGCAGGGGGATCAACGGGAAATAGGACGCAGCCATGCCACGAAACGAATACGTACTTCTACTCGGCGCCGACCAGTATCTTCGTGAACGGGCCCTCCTGGGGGCCAAGCAGGCTACCGATCTCCCCGTCTGGGCAGCCGCGAAGGACGCCGTACGCACGTCGAACCGCATGTTCGACTACATGCTGTCCGCCGATCCCATGGACTCGGATTCCCTGCTGAAGGCCATCCGCGCGCATTCCGAGCAGGGCTGGCATCCGAGAATGGTCGTTCCGCTCAACGACTGGACGGTGGAATCGGCGAACGCCGTGAACCGTGCCCTGCGACTGGGCGGGCTGGGTGCCTCGGTGGCGGTCAACGCCCGGAACAAGTACGCCATGAAGAAGGCCCTTCTGGCGGCGGGTGTCTCGACTCCGCGGGGACAGCTGGTCGAAACGGAGCAGGAGTTGCTCGACGCCGTCGAGGCCGTCGGGCTGCCCGCGGTCATCAAGCCGTACGACTTCGGCGGCAGCGGCGGAGTCGTGCTGGCCACCACCCGCGAGGAGGCGGTCGCCGGTCTCGCGGAGGCCAAGGGCGTCGTCGCGCAGCACGGATCGTCGTACCACATCCGCGGCGACAAGTATCTTGTCGAACAGTTCATTGACTCCGATGACGAGGTGTCCGTCGAGGTCCTCTGCGGCGCCGGCCGCTCCCAGGTCCTTACCGTGACCGACAAGTACCTGTCCCCGCGCCCCTGGTTCGCCGAGATGGCGCACCTGGTGCCGGGCCACCGCACCGGAGACCCGGTGCTGGCCGGCCTCGCCGTGCGCGCCTGCGCCGCGCTGGGCATCGACCGGGGACTGGCCCATGTGGAGATCAAGTTCGCCGCGGACGGGACGGCCTGGGTGATCGAGGTCGCCGCCCGGCCGGGCGGCGACGGGATCATGGACCAGGTCGAGCGGGCCTACTCGCTCAATCCCTACCGGCTCCACGTCGGCTCGTACCTCGGACACGACCTCCTCGACGTCGTCGCCGGCGCGGTGCCCACCAAAACGTCGGCCATCGCGTTCCTCAAAGCCTCACCCGGACGGATCCAGGACGTGATCGACGACAATCCGCTGCCGCCCGAGGTACGGCACATAAACATCAGCGCCCGGCGCGGTGACTTGTCCCAGAGCGCCAAGAACTGGAGCACCAGGGAGGGCTACGTCGAACTGGAATGGGACGAGCTGTTCAAGGAGAAGACCTGGCTTCCGGTGATCATGGCGAAGAAGCTGGCCGACGAGATGTTCGTGGTCGGTACAGTGGCTCCATGAACGATCAGCACGCAATTCCCCCGACCCCTGTCGAGGCATTTGAACCTCCTTATTATATGGCTGTCTTCACCGCGGTGCGTGCTCAGGACCAGAGCGGCTACGACGAGACCGCCGCACGCATGGAGGACCTGGTGAAGGACGTTCCCGGGTTTCTGGGGATGGACCTGGCGCAGACACCCGGCGGGCTGGGCATCACCGTCGGGTACTTCCGTGACGCCGACGCCCTCACGGAGTGGCGGTGCAACGCCGAGCACCGCGTGGCGCAGAAGCGCGGGCAGGCTCAGTGGTACCAGAGCTACACGCTGCATGTGGCGAAAGTGGAGCGGAGCCATGGGTTCGCGCGTGTGTGACACCCCAGCCCCCGCGTCCTGACCCGGCGCCTCTCGTCCTCTTCGCGGCCCTGCACAAGGGCCGCTTTTCCTGCGCCGCCCCGTGGTTCCGTCAAGAGGAGCAGTCGCTCGCCGGTCCGGGTCGTCCTCGCGCGCCTCCAGGAGCCGGACGACTCGGCGCATGATTGTCCCAAGGTCGGTGGTGATGCCATGCAACGTCCGGCGGTGCCGGACATCGGTGACGTCGTGAAGCCGCCGGCGCTGTGGACACAGGAACACCGCGGCCACCGCTCAGCTCACCGTTCCCGCACGCGCGCGACCGCGACCGCGGTCACCATCACCCGCCGGGCCCGCAGGTCGCAATTCCGCACGCCGCCTGCCGGGCCTTGCTGACCACCGGCCTCGGCACAGCGTCCACGCCGTCTGATCACGCGTGAGCGTGACGGTCGTCCGGACCGACGCGGCCCGCAAGGTGACGGCCATGGCGGCCGAGCAGTCGAAAGAGGCGCTGCCGGCCGTCGAGGCGGGCGGTCGGGCCGCCATGGCCGAACTCCGCCCCGTGACGGACCTGCCGGACGCCCCGGACCACGAGAGGCCCGACGGCTGGAGCCCAGCCGGAGCTCGCGCAGCTCGACGCCCTCGTCGCACGCGTACGCGCCGCCGGTCCCGCCCGTACGCGTCCGGGTGTCGCTGCCGCCGGATCCGCTGCCACCGGGGTGGACCTCGCGGCGTATCACGTCGTACAGGAGGCGCTGACCAACACGATCAGGCATCGACGGGGTATGCATGGGCTCCAGCGACAGCCGCGAGACGGAACTGGTGAACGGTGAGGGTTCATGCCGCAGTGGCACTTCCCGGAAGGTGATGACCTTCCGGCGCGTCAGCTTGTAGAGGGGACCTTGGCCCCCGTCGCCGTTCTCGACGCCCAGCTGCGTCATCTGTACGTCAATCCGGCATGGGTCGAGGTCAGTGGCCTGCCCGCCTCCGCGTTCCTGGGGCGAACGCTCGGGGAAGTGCTGCCGGACCTCCGGAGACCGGACGACGTCCTGTGCGAGGTGCTCAAGGACGGGCAGCCTCGGGAGGCAACCATCTCAGGAACGACAAACGTCTCCTCGCCGCTGGGGCAGAGGCTCTGGCGAGCGGTCTATCACCGTGTGGATCTGCCGGGCCGGGGCGCGTGTCTGTGCGGGATCGGCGTGGAGATCAGTAGTCTGCGCCGTTATCTGGACGACCTGGAGACCGCGCATCAGCGGCTTGCCCTGCTGGACGCCGCCGCCACGCGCGTCGGCACCACACTGGACGTCGAAACCACGTGCCAGGAGCTGGTCGACCTCCTGGCCCCCGCACTGACCGACCTGGCCGCGGTGGCACTCGTCGAGGAGGAGTCCACCGGTGCTCCCCCGCCCCCGCCCGGCTTCCTGCGGCTGCGCGAGGCGAGGGGCGCAGCGCCCCCCGGGATGGAATGGCTACTGCGCCAACTGGGCGGACCAGGTCCGTACGTCGACGTTCCCCGTGGCGTCGCCACGCGGCACTGCCTGGACACCGGACGGCCCTGGCTGGGCAACCTGGCCTCGGACGAGCTGTTCCAGAAGGTGACCGTAGACCCCGAACGAACCAGGCTCTTCCGTGCCGCCGGCATCCACTCGGTCCTCGTCGCTCCCCTGATCACGGCAGGCCGCCCGGTCGGTGTCATCCTTCTGGGGCGGGCCGGCGCATCGCAGCCCTTCGACGAGGACGACCTCGTGACGATCCAGGCGCTGGCCGACCGGGCCGCCCTCGCCATCGACAGCGCGCGCCGCTACAGCCACGAACACACCATGGCGCTGGAACTCCAGCGGGCCCTGCTGTCCGAACCCAGGACCCCGCACCCCGCCGTCGAAGTGGCCGCCCGCTACCTCCCCTGCGGCCGCAGCGTCCTCGTCGGCGGCGACTGGTACGACTCGATTCCGCTGCCTGACTCCCGCACCCTGCTGGTCATGGGCGACGTGATGGGCCACGGCTTCCAGGCCGCTGTCGCCATGAGCCAGTACCGCTCGCTTCTGCGCACCGTCGCCACGTCCGGCGCGAGCGTCGACAAGACCCTCGGCGAGTTCGACCGCCAGGTCGCGCAACTCGGCCTCGACCGCCTCGCCACCTGTCTCCTCGCGGTCCTGGATCCGCAGGCGGGCACCTGCACGGCGGCCAGCGCGGGACATCTGCCGCCCGCCGCCCTGCGGCCGGACGGCAGCGTCGAGGTCTTGTGGCTCCCGCCCGGCCCGCCCATCGGCACCGGACTCGGTGGCTACGAATCACTCACCGTACGCACGGACCCTGGCACCGTGCTGCTGCTCTACACCGACGGACTGGTGGAAAGACGCGGCACGGACATCGACGTCGCGGTAAGGGCGCTGGAGGGGCTGACCCTGCCCGCGGACGGCCCCCTGGACGGCATGCTCGACACGTTCCTGGCCGGCCTGGCGAACGGTGCGTACGAGGACGACGTCGCGGTTCTCGCCGCCCGCCGGCGCGCCACGGAATGAGGTGGGTCCTCCGGTCGCCGGCCTCCGCCTCTTCCCGGCCCTGGGGGCGACAGTTCACCACCCCTACCAGGTGTGAGGGGCGCCGGGCTGGAGGTAGAGGAAGTGCCCGCCGTCACTTCCCATGAAGAGCCGCTCCGGTCCCTCCAGCCCGACGAGGTCGACCCTGCTGCCCTCGGTCCCCTCGACGCCCAGCCGCACGTGCTCCAGGCACCAGTCGTCCTCCTGGGGGTCGCTCGCGTTCGGCATGGGCTCGAAGCGGATGTAGACGGGGTAGGCGCGGACGTCCGCCATCGTGCGGTGCGTCGGGTCGTTGGCCGCGGCGGATACGACGTTGGAGTCGCGTCCGAAGACGAAGGTCTCGACCGAGCCTGCCAACAGCTTCCCGCCCTGGCCTGTCGAGCAGCGGAACTCGCGGCCGGCGAGACCGACGAAGACCCGACTGTCCTGGAGCGTCTCGGCTGTCCGGTAGAGGATCTCGAAGCCGGCCTCCTGCGTACTCGTCCGCAGCGTGACGGTCACCTTTTTGATCATTTCCACCGTGCGTGGTCCCATCGCTGTCGTGACCGGGTGTTCGGTGAGCGGGCCGGCGAGCGCCTGCTTCATGACGACGGGAATACGCCGCCTGGTGGCGCTCGCCCTGTCCGTGCGCGGTGTGGCTACCTCGGGCCGTTGTAGCGGGCCAACCGGACGTGCAGGTCCGCCATGTTGCTCTTGCCCTCAGGGCTGCGGTACTTCTGGTTGAGTACCTGGGTGTCGTGTGAGTAGAAGCCCTCGAAGATCATGTCGGACTCGACTCCCCCGATCTTCACGAAGCGCAGGGCCCGCCACTTGTCCTCCGCGCTGAGAGGGTGCACCGTGACTTCGTCCGCCTGGGCCGCCTCGGGGCCCCGGTTGGGCGACTCGTAGTGGTCGAAGGTGATGGTGAGGTCGCGCGTCGGTCCGTTCGCGACACTCGCCGTGATGTACAGATCCACCGTGAACCGCTCGAACGGCGTGAGGATCGGGTAGTTGGAGTGAGTGAAGGTGCCCAGCACCCACGCGGCACCGTCGACGTCCACGTTGTTGGTGCCGCCCTCGAACTCGTAGGAGCTGGTCTCGGTCTCCGCGGGCTGGCCCCAGGTGATCCTGCCGGTTCCCAGGCCCCGGAAGGACGAAAGGTCCGACGGGCCTTTCACGTTCTGCCAGACACCGCTGATGTTGATTTCAGGCATGGTGATGGCGCCCTTTCCCATGGCATCGCTCGATGAGTTGCCTACCTGGCCGCTGCGGACTTCGACCGTGTCCTTGACGTCAACCGGCGGTGACGGTGGCGGCGGCCGGTGCGGGACGCGCGCCCTCTGCCGCGTGACGTGCGCGTGCCGGCGCCACGGTCCGGTGCGCCCCTCCCCTCCGCCCCCTTCGACCCGCCCGTTGCGCATCAGAGTCGGGGATGTCCGGTACTGCACGCAAGGCTGCCTTTTGCGCCACGAATCAAGCCGCAGGGGCAGGGCCGGGCGGGATGTGCACGGTCGTGATCAGGCGGCATGTCCCGGCGCCCGCGCCGCGGTAGGCGTGGGGGCGTCACCGTCCAAGGCGGCGCTCCGCCCGGCCTCGACGGGACGCTCGGTGCCGTCGACGAACGGCACCAGCCGTCGGGCCGGCCGATGCCCCGGGGGGCACCCCGGCGGAGGACCGCCCCCGCGTTCACCGTCCCGCCGGCCGGCGCCCCGCTCTCAGCCGTCATGACGGTCACGCCACCGCCATTCCGACCCGCGCGGAACCGGTCCGCGAAGTCGGCGTGGGCAAGCCCCCAGGGCTCACCGGCTGTCGTATCGCGAGGTCGGGGAAGCGTGAGCGACGGGTTCGGGCGGCGGTTCGGGTCTGCCCGGGCATGACTCGCAGCATCGCCGACATGTCGGTCTCTCTCGACGGCTCCGGCACCAGAGGTCCCGCACGTCGTCCGGGTGGTCCAGGTCATTCCCGGCCGACGACCACGACCTCGTCCCGCGCGTCCCACCGGCGGCGCTCGGTCTTGTGCGGGTTGATCCGGATGCCGTAGCCGGGCTTCAGGGAGGCGTCGGCGTGGCTTCGGTACCCGATGGCGCACTCGCCCCTGAGCCGCGCCGCGGCCACGACGGTGGCGAAGGCCGTCTCGCGGTCCGGCAGCACGTAGTCGGAGGCCGGTCGCAGGTGGACGCCGGCGCCCTCGGCGGAGAACAGCTCCTCGAACACGGCCGCCAACCGCCGGTTCTGGGAGATCTGCGCCATCAGCAGGCCGATGAGCTTGCCGCTGATGATGACGTCGGCGCCCGGGCTGATGGGGGCCAGCGCCCGGTTGCGGTCGTCGATCAGTTCGGTGACCACGGGAAGCTCTCGTCCGGCGGCCTGCTCCAGCCGGCGCAGGAGCAGCAGGGTCACGAGGGTGCGCAGGTCGGGTTCGTCCGAAGGTCGCTCGGGGGCCGGGTCCCGGCCGAGCACGATGACGCTGTCGTACGAGGTGATCTCCAGGTCGGACAGGGTGCCGGGGCGGGTGACGTCGCCCCGCCGCAGGGTCAGGGTGAGACCGGCGCCGGCTTCCCGGTCGGCGTCATCGACCTGCTGGAGTGTGACCTCGCCGTCCTCGGCGACCACGTCGACGGCCGAGCCGGGTCGGGCGCAGCGGCGGAGTTGCTCGATGACGAGGGGCGCCCGCCGGTTCCAGCCGAGCAGCAGCACCCGCTCGGGCGGTGCGGGGGGCGGCTGCTCGCTCGCCATCGCGGTCTCCTCCACGTGGTGGGAGCAGTCGTCCGGCCGTGCGGTGTCGTCGTCGCGGGAGATGACGACGAGCTGGTCGTCCGGGCCGATCGGCGTGTCCGGTGGTGGGCTGAGCAGGGGGGTGTGGCCGCGTACGAGTCCGACGACGCTCGAAGCGGTGTAGGCCAGCAGCACGTCGCCGAACGTACGTCCGACCAGGGACGGTTCGCCGGTCAGGTAGAACTCGTCCCCGGCGAAGTCGAGCAGTTCGCGGTGGACGAGGGAGAGTCCGGGGCGGCGGGCGGCCTGCACGATCAGGGCGGCGGTGACGGTGTCGCTCTCCAGGACGATGCCGTGGGGGCCTGCGGCGAGGGATGCCGCCAGCCGGTAGCGGTCGTCGCGCAGCGCGGCGATGACGGGCGGGCCCGTGTCGCGGTCGGGGAGCGCGGCCCGGAAGGCCAGCAGGGTCTTGACGACCTGGGCGTCGGCGTCGGGCTCGTCGTGGGGAAGGACCAGGACGACACCGGCCTCGGCCGGGTTCGTCAGGGCGAGGACGGCGGGGTCGGTGGTGGGACCGCTGCGGCAGATCAGCCGGGTACGGCCGCTCGGCCCCAGCTTGGTGTTCAGTGCCTCCTCCATCACCGTCTTGTCCCGGTCTGCCAGCAGGGCGAGGGCCGCTCCCCGCCGGTTGGCGTTGGCGGCGACCAGCTCACCGACCACCGTGAACACCTGCTCGGACCAGCCCAGCACCACGGCGTGCCCGCGCTCCAGGACCGTGGAACGGCCCCGGCGCAGCGCGATCAGCCGCTCGGTCAGGGCCGTGGTGATCAGTCCGACGAGTGTGGAGACGTACAGCAGGGCCACGAGGGCGAGCAGCACGGACAGCGCGACCCTGAGCGGCGCCCCGGTGACTCCGCCGAGCCGCAGTGTCTCGCCGGTGAGCCGCCAGACCTGGGACAGCCGGCCGGTCAGGGAGGCGGGAGCGTCGGGGTCGGTCCACACCACCGCCGCGCTGGCCGGCACCACGACCGCCAGGCACAGCAGGGCGAGCCAGCCCCCGAGAGCCGGGGCGCCGCGCGCCAGCGTGCTGTCGAACCAGTAGCGGAGCCTGTCTCCGAGCGGAGTACGTCGTGGCGCCACCTGCTCCCCCGTCGCCGTTCGTCCGGTCGCGGCCGGCCCGGCGCGCTCCCCGCGGGCACGGCCGTCCGCTCTTCAGAACCAGCAGTGTGCTGTCCGGACCGCCCGGACGGACGGAGATCACCTCCGCTTCACACCTTCGGGCAGATCACCGCCGCGCGCTCAGCGCCCTGCTCCAGGACGGGCGGTACGCGCTCACCGGCAGCGTGGCGGCGGCGCGCGGCCCGCCGGTGGCGGCAGGCAGCACGTCGGCCGTGATGCTGGTGAACCCGGCCTCGTCGAGCAGCTCGGTCCCCATGCCCTCCTGGAGGATGCAACGGCGCATCCTCGTCGCCCCGCCGTCCGGTGTCTTCGCGGGAATGCCGGCAGCCACCGCGTCGGCCTGGGCGGGAGCCCCGTTCAGATTGTGGGCGAGGGTCGCGAACACCAGCCGCCGCCCGGCGGCAAGCACCGGCCGCCGCAGGCAGCAGCTCGCGCGGCTCGGTGAGGTCCACGGCGCCGAGGATGCCGTACAGCACGTCGTACGTGCCGGTCATCGCCTGTGGGTGGGGCACCGCGTCGGACTGCACGAGGCGCAGACGAGGCGCGAGGTGGGCGCACAGGCCGGTGGCCGTGCCGTGCTGGGCGGGCGAGGCGTCGACGGCGACGCCCCGGGCCGGCTGGTGATGAACCGCCAGGTGTGCCGGGTGGCAGACTGGGCCGGCGCCGAGGTCGCCCGCACAGCGGCCGCCTGATCGCGCGCCGTGCGGCGGCCCTCGCCGGGCGCGGAGGCCGCAGTGCGGCGGCTTCACCGGTCTCGTCCCGTCACTCCGGCAGGCACCCGCCCCGCACCGCGGACCCGCGGGACGGTCGGTGACTTCTCCTCAGGCGTCCCACCAGGCGAAGGGATGCGACGGCGCATGGCGTACGGCGGCGCTGTCCAGCTTGACCAGCCGTCCCTGGTAGAAGACCAGCGGCCGACGGTCGCTCCCCGCCGCCGTCATCCGCTGCACCCGGCCCATGATCGCCAGATGGTCACCGGCCTCGAAGGTGCTGTCGACCTCGCATTCGATCCAGGCGATCGCGTCCCGCAGCTGCGGTGCGCCGTTCTCACCGGCGTCGAACGCGCCGGAGGCGAACCGGTCACCGGTACGACTGGCGAATGCGGCGCATTGGCGCTGCTGGTCCTCGGCCAGCACATTGACACAGAACCGGCCCGCGGCCGCGATGGCCGCGGCGCTGGCCGAGTGCAGACCGCAGAAGAAGGCCACCAGCGGTGGATCCAGGGACACCGATGTGAAGCTGCCCACGGTCACGCCGACGGGCCCGTCGGCACCCTCGGCCGTCACCACCGACACCGCGGTCGGCACCCGGCCGAGGACCCTGCGGAACAGGGCCGCGTCCACCGCTTCCACCGGCCGGGGCTTTTCGGAAGTGCTCGGTCCTGACATCACGACCTCCAAGAAGGGGAGTTTCGGGAAAGTGAACTCACCATCACGTCGAGATGACATGGGCTCAGGGTCCAAAGGTGCGGAACACGGCTGGGGCGCGAGTCCTACAGTCGTCCGGCCACGGCCCCACAACCCCACGGCCGCACCGAATGTTGCCGTCCCGGCACGAGGACACCGGTGCCGCGCAGGGCGTCGAATCCCTCGTACAAGACCGCACCCCGTGCGACGTGACCACGCGTCGCCGCGGCCGACAATCTGAGGAACCACCATGACGACCAGCATCAATCCAGTCCCGCCCCAGCCGACCGGGCAGGCCGCCGAGCTCGTCGAACGGGCCGCAGGCCTGGTCGGGATGCTGCGCGACAACGCGGCCCGGACCGAGAGCGACCGCCGTGTGGCGGAGCAGAACATCAACGCGCTGGCCGAGGCCGGGCTGTTCCGGCTGACCGTGCCCCGTCGGCTCGGCGGCCACGAAACGACCCTCAGGACGTTCCTGGAGGTCGGGGCGGAGCTGGGACGCGGCTGCGGGTCCACGGCCTGGGCGGCGACGCTGATCAACGTGTGCGGCTGGCTGACCGCCCTCTATCCGGAGCAGGCCCAGAAGGAGGTGTGGGGCGCCGATCCGCAGGCGCGGGTGTGCGGCGTGATCGCCCCGAGCTCCACCAGCAGGGCCGCGGCGGGCGGACAGGTGGTGACCGGCCGCTGGGGCTTCGCCTCGGGCTGTCTGCACTCCCAGTGGGCGCTGCTCGGGATGCCCGTCGTCGACGACTCCGGCGAGCAGGTGGACCAGGGTCTGGCCCTGATCCCGATGGAGGACCTGACCGTCGAGGACACCTGGCACGTCGCCGGGATGCGCGGCACCGGCAGCAACACGCTCGTCGCCGACGAGGTCTTCGTGCCGTCCCACCGGATCATGTCGGTGACCCGGGCGATCGAGGGCGAGTACCCCACGGAGTACAAGGAGGAGGCGCTGTACCGTTCGGCGTTCGTCCCCGTACTCGCCCTGGTGCTGGCCGGCCCTCAACTGGGGCTGGCGCGTGGAGCCCTGGAGACGGTGACCGCCTCGCTGGCCAAGGGCAAGGGCATCTCGTACACCTTCTACGACCGGGCCAGTGAGTCGCCGTCCACGCAGATGCAGGTGGCAGAGGCCGCGCAGTTGATCGACACCGCGTACCTGCATCTGATGCGGGCCGCCGACGACATCGACGCGTGGGCCGGCGCGGGCCGGTACATGCCGGTCCTCAACCGTGCCCGGGCCCGCATGGACACCGGTTATGTGGCCCGGCGCTGCCGGGAGGCCATCGACATGCTGCTGAGCGTGCAGGGTGCCGGGAGCTTCGCCGAGGTGAGCCCGTTGCAGCGGATCTGGCGGGACCAGGAGACCGGCAGCCGGCACGCCGTGATCAATCCGGCGATCTCCACCGAGCTCTACGGGCGGGCGCTGCTCGGGATCGAGGAGCAGGTCACCCCGCTCGTCTGACGGTCGCGACCATGTGCCGTCACCACGCCGGGGCGCTCTCGGGCGCCTCGGCCGGGGTGAGGGCGGCGGGCCCCAGCACGGACACCAGGTGCAGGGCGGTCTCCGTCTCGAAGCGCCGCGCGCCGATGTCGTGTCCCAGGAGCTGCTGGGCCCGCTTGACCCGGTAGGCGACGGTGTTGCGGGCCACATGTGTCTGCTCGGCCGCCGCCTTCAGGCTGCGCCCGGACGCCAGGTAGTGGCGCAGGGTCTCCCGCAGTTCCGCGGCCTGCTCGGTCCGGGCGGCCAGGGGCCCCAGCTCACGCTGGAGGAACCGCCGCGCGCGCGGCAGGTCGGCGCTGAGCAGCGCGGCCACCTCGATGTCCTCGTAGCGGACGACCTGGGTGTCCGGGCGCGGGTTCGCCTGCGCGAGGCGGGCGGCCAGCAGCGCTTCCTCGTGGGTCTGCCGGAAGCCCGCCACGCCCGTCCCCACCGAGCCGCAGGCCAGACGGATGTTGTCGCGGACCGGAAGCGATCCGGCGGGCGGGACGGCGTCGTCGAGCCAGGCACCCCGCGAGCCCCATGCCCACAGCCCCGTCCGTCCGATCGGCACCACCAGCGTGGCCGTGGCCTGACAACCACGGAGAAAGCCGACGGCCGCTCGCTGCAGCTCGGCGCTGCTGGTGCCCGTGGGCCGGTCGAACCAGGCGCTGAGGGCGATGTGTTCCCGCGCCAGGGGGTAGTCCAGCATGCGTGCGGCGGCCTCGACGTCCACCGCCTCACCGGCCAGGATGGCACGCACCGTCGCCTCACGCGCCGCCGCGGTGCTGGTGACCCAGCGGTCGTGTTCGGCCAGGTACTCCTCCGCCATGTGGGAGGAGAAGCCGTTGATGAACCGGAACAGCATGGACGAGAGGTGCCGCATCTGCGCCGGCCGCTGCTCGGCCGGGACGAGGGTCTCGCACGCGGCCATGAAGGCGTGGGCCATCCCGGCATGCCCGAGGTGAATACCGCGCATGACCTTGTCCAACGGCACACCGCGGCGCACGAAGTCGCGGTCTCCCTGGAGCGCCTCCTCGGTGATCGGGGCGCTCACCGACGGGTCGACGAGCATGATCAGCGACCGGAGGATCGCCGACTCCGTGCCCATGCGCAGCGTCTCGAACGGGCCTTCGCCGCTGCCGAACTCCGGGATCTCGTGGGAGATGGTGGTCGCCATGTCATGGCCCACCTCGACGGCCCACTCCACCGGCCCCGGCCCGAGGACCGCCGTCGTCTCGGCGACCGTCTCGGGGGAGCTGGCCGCACGGACACCTCCCGGGCGGCGGGGCGCCAGGCGCCGCAACCAGCGCAGATCCGGCAGGGTACCGCCGCGTCCGCCATGTTCCGGGGCCGCGGGTGCGCGGTCCGCGGAACGGGGGCCGGCCTCGTCTTTACTCAGGGCGTCCACAGGGCGTCCTCCTTTCTGCGCACGGCGAGGCATCGTCACGTCGCTGCTCGCTCGGGCGTCACCCGCACACGGCTCGCCTTCGCAGGCCGGCTGTGGGTGTCGGCGTGTCGACGGGGCCGCGTCTTCAGCGTATGCCGCAGTCGTCGCGCGCGGTCCCGGCCGGGCGCGGTGCGGTGATCACCGCCTGCATGCGTGACCAGTTGCATCGCGATAATCATTATCGTGATTCTCACATGACCAGGCAATGCCCTCGCCGCAAACCTCCTCACGTGGGCGGTCGCTCGGCAGGAAGCCGCCGGACACACCTCGTCCCGCCCGGGATGCCGGGCGGGACAAGGCATGGCGTGAGGACGGTCAGAGGCGCAGCAGACGCTCCGCGTTCTCATGGGCGATCTTGAGCTTGGACTTCCGCGGGAGGTTGGCCTGCTCGAAGAAGGGCAGGACGCCCTCGTTCCCGGCGAAGGGGTAGTCGACCGCGAAGAC
>NZ_JBHMCY010000049.1:0-57300 GCF_042430725.1 Streptomyces cinereospinus
ACGCGGCGTTGGCGGGTGGGGACCCGGCGGTCGTGGCCGCGCGTTTCGACCCGGCCGCACTGCGCACCGCCGGCACCGAAGGCCACCTGCCGTCCCTTCTCGCCGGATTGGTCGAGCGGGTGGACGGAGCGGCGGAGCCGACGGCGCCCGTCAGCCTGAAGGCGCAGCTCGCGGAACTGGCCGAACCGGAGGGGGCCCGGCTGATGCTGGAAACCGTCCGTGGCGAGGTGGCCGCAGTGCTCGGACACGACTCGGTGACCGAGATCGACGTGGAGGCCGAGCTGATGGACCTCGGCTTCGACTCGCTCACCGCCGTCGAGCTGCGCAACCGTCTCAACGCGCTCACGGGCCTGCGGCTGAGCAGCACGCTCGTCTTCGACTACCCGACCACCCAGGAACTCGCCGAGTACCTGCACACGGAACTCATGCCGTAGGGCCCGCAGCGTCTGCGGCGGGAGCGTCGCCCGCACGGCTGTGGCAACGCCGATGGCCGCACCTCCGTCGAGAGGTGCGGCCATCGGCGTGTGAGGTCGCGCGAGGGGCGTGGGCGCTCAGCGCTCCCGCCGGTACACCTCCAGCAGCGACGGCCCCTGGAAGAGGTACTGCGGCTGAGGCTCCGAGATCACCGCGTCGATCCCGAACGTGTGCACGTACTCCTGCGCGAAGTGGCATCCGGAGACGGCGAAGACGACCAGCCGGGTGTCGTTGTCGCGGGCCGCGGTCACCAACGACTCCAAGGTGTTGCTGGCGAGCGTCTCGCCGCAGACCAGGGCCACGTCGGCGTCGGCGACCAGCTCCGCGCTGTGGTCGCCGTGGTGGACCGGCACGCCCAGGATGCCGTGCTCGATCAGCTCCTGGTCGAAGTCGCTGGTGGCCAGGGTGACGTTCTCCTGCTGGAGCAGGTGCACGAGGTTGCCCATGACGCCGATCTGCGCGACGCGCTTGCCGCCGCCGGTGCGGCGCAGCTGGCGCAGGGTCTCCTCGACGATGACCTCCGCCCGGGCCAGGGCCTTGTCGGAGGGGCGTCCGTCGATGACGAGCCGGCGCTGCGGGTCGCGCGGGAGTGCGCCGAAGGCCGCGTCCAGGATGGCGATGCTCTCCTCGTCGGTGCGGCCGACGGTCTCGCGGGCGTCACCGCCGATCAGCGCGTCGCCGTCCGCGTCGACGGAGACCGTGCCGAAGTCGGCGTAGCAACAGCCCTGCCGGACAGTCTGGGCCAGGACGAAGCTGTAGACCATGAACCGCTCGTAGGCGGTGGGCTGGGAGCGGTAGTCCACGCCCCACAGGGCGCGCAGACGGAAGTCGTCGTCGGGAACATTGTGGCTGCTCTCGGCCACGATCGTCCGCAGGGTGTCGATGATGCTGTGCACGGATGGGCTCCACGGCGGTGAGGGAACGGGATCAGACGGTGCTGCGCTGCTCCGGGGCTGCGGAGTTGCGGACGGTGCCCCAGCGTTTCGCCGTCGACTCGTGGATGAACCAGATGTCGTCCTCGGTCAGGCGCTGGGAGACCACTCCGGGGAAGGCCTCCTCGAAGTAGACGTACGGTGGCCGGTTCTCCACCTGTGGCGAGTGGTAGTCGAGCCGGTCGGCCATGCCGTGGGCGCGGGTGATCGCGGTCGCCGGATGGTAGGTGAGGATGTTCGGGCTGGCGAGGCCGAGCAGGTCGTCGTCGATGAGGAGGCCGACTTCCTGGACGGTCTCCTCGATGGTCTCCCTGGTCTCCCCCTCGAGGCCGAACAGCACCGAGCTGCCCGCGGGTATGCCCGCCTCGCGGATCAGTTCCAGGGCCCGGCGCACCTTCGCCTTCCACGGCCTGCCCGCGACGCGGCGCACGTTCTTGTGCACGTGCTGCATGACCTCGGCGGCCATGCTCTCGATGCCCATGTAGACGTATGTGCAGCCGGCCTCGCGCATGGCGGCGAGCACCTGGCGTACGTCGTCCTCCTTGTGCAGGGCGGTCATGAGATCCACGGTGACCTGGGCGCCGAACTGCAGTCCGCGCAGCCGCTGCCAGTCGTCGTCCTCGGTGATCCACTTGCGGCAGGCGGGAGGCAGGTCGTCGGGGCCCTGGGCCTGTCGTACGGCGCTGAGCTGATCGCAGAAGGCCCGGATGAGGGGGAACGTGCCGGACCAGAAGATCGAGTCGTCGAAGAAGACCGCCTCGGCGCCGTAGCTGACGTACTCGCAGATCCGCTCGACGGCGACGGCAGCCGGATCGCGGCCGAACCTCTTCAGGCCGCCGACCACGGTGGCCGCCTCGGAGCAGAAGTCGCAGTGGTACGGGCAGGCGTTGGAAACCGTCATGTGGGCCGTGCGGGCGGGGGAGCCGTCGGCGAGCGGGAAGACGGGGAAGCGGGAGCGGATCGCGAACCCCTGGTAGGGGGAGGGGAGGTCGGCGAGGTCGAAGGCCGGACCCTTGGCCGGGAAGGCGTGCACGGCGTCTTCCGTGATCCCGCAGATCAGGGAGGAGCCCGGGACGCGCTCCCCGGCCTCGCCGAGCAGGCGGAGGACGTCGACGACGTCGGCGGGGTGGGCTCGAGTGCGGTCCAGGTCCATGGCGAGGGACACCGCCCGCAGCAGCAGGTCGAGGGCGTAGTAGCCCTCCCCGGCGACGAGGAAGTCGACCACGGGGCCGATCCGCCGGTCGTCGACCGCCCGTAACGGACTGCTGTACTCCACGACCAGTTTTCCGGTGCCGGGCAGGTACCGCATGGTCTCGTCGACGTGCCGGCCGCCGAGGATCACGAGGCAGTGGGGCAATTCCTCCTTGGTGACTCGTGCCATCTCCAAGGCGTAGCGATTGCCCGGCGAGACGGTGCTGATGAGCAGGACTCTGGGGCGGCGGCGGCGCAGTTCCGCGCGGAAATCCGCCTCCGAGCGTTCGTCCCAGACCCGGGGATCGAAAACGGTGTGGTCGGCGACGCTGTCGTCCGCGTTCCATTCCCGGAGTGCATGGTCGGCGGCGAGCCTGTCCCGGCGGCTGGGCGCGGTGCCCCAGTCGGGACACAAGTCGCTGAACGGTGAACCGGGCCCCGCCCCTCGGCGGGCCGAACGCAGCGCGTGGTCGACCGCGACCGACAGCGCGGCGTACAGGCACATGGGGTCGCCGGGGTAGGTGATCTCGCCTTCGGTCGACGTCATGACCGGGGCGAGCACCGCGAGGACGGGATAGCGCCGGACGTCCCAGGGAAGTTCACTTCCGGTCCGTTCGGCCAGTTCCGCCAGGCGGGACGTCCGTAGCCGGTCGAGACGTGCGCGTTGATCGGGTGACACGTCATCTTCCGCTAGCAGACAGGTGTGTATGACAGTACGGCGTGTCAGCAAGAGAATTCCTCCAGAGCAGCCTGTGGCGCCTCGGACGCACGTCACCGAAAATTCAGCCCAACGAACGGCGAGTGAAATCATCGGCAGAGCTGGAATTCCGCCCGGCCGACGATTTCACTCGTCGTTTACTGGAGACTCGGCTCGCCCGACCAGACTTGCTCAGGTGGAGGCGGCTATCCAGAAAGTAATCAGCCTGGTACTTTTCGCGCCATGCTGAGGCGGTCGTGGATTGCCGGGGATTCTCAGGGACTGCTGACGCAGCGTAGCCTGAGCGGCGTCCGGCAATGCTGGGTGTGCGGGGCGCCGACCGGCAGGTGGATGACGAGTTTCAGCGGCTCGGGCGCGGCCTGGTGCATGAGGGAGGTCCTGCGCATGGTCACGGCGCCGTGCAGTGGATGGCGCACCGTGCACTGGCTCATCCCCTGGCCGCCCACCGTGTGCTCGTCCCAGTAGCGGCGGAAGTGGGCGCTGGCCTCGGTGAGGTCCTGCACCAGCGAGGTGACCCGGGCGGTGTCCCGGCATTCGAGGGCGTCGGCGCGGAAACAGGCGACCAGGCCTCTGGCCTGCTCCTGCCAGTCCACGAAGCGCTCCCGCGCGCACTTCGAGGTGAACATCCACACCAGCAGGTTGGGCCGGGGTGCGGAAGTCGCGGCGAAGTCCC
Source organism: Streptomyces cinereospinus (assembly GCF_042430725.1). Lineage (NCBI taxonomy): Bacteria > Bacillati > Actinomycetota > Actinomycetes > Kitasatosporales > Streptomycetaceae > Streptomyces > Streptomyces cinereospinus. Next base: position 3,989 of record NZ_JBHMCY010000049.1, read on the forward strand.
CGAACCAGTCGGTCGTCTCGTTGTTCCAGGCCACCAGATCGCCGGCCTGCGTACACAGGTACGCGGGGAGGGGGGCGAGCGACTCGACGACCTGGGTGAGGTTCTCCACGACGGCCGAACGCTGGCTGGACTGTGCCGTCGGCGGCGGTGCGGGATACGACAGGTTGTAGAGGTATAACCGCTCGTCTTCCGAGAGACACAGTATGTCGGCGAGGCTTTCCAGCACCTCGTGCGAGGGGGAGATGTCCCTTGCCTGCTCCAGGTACGTGTACCAGGTGGGACTCACGCCGGCCAGCACGGCGACCTCTTCCCGGCGCAGCCCCGGAGTGCGTCTGCGGGGGCCCTTCGGCAGGCCGACCGCCTCCGGCTTCATCGACTCGCGACGGGTACGTAGAAAATGGGCACGTTCCCGTCGACGGAACTCGGAATCAGACATATTCGCCCCCGTAATGTCCAAAAGTGACAACAGAAGGTAACTCGCTGCCGCCGAGGGCCGCAAGGGAGTCCGGTTCGGTTCCGCTTCGATGAAGTGGGTGAAGTTTCGTCCGGAGAGGAGGTCGCGGGGTCGGGAATAGTGCGCCCCAGGAGGGGTGAGATCTGGCCAGTGAGGTGCTGATCCGGCCATGTCCGTGCCCGTGAGAATGTGCCGACATGGGCGCCAATGCCCATAAGTTGTTGTGGTACGCGGAGTACCAGGCTCCCGGCTGCCTGTGTACCCGGCCCGTCCGGCTCTAGAATGTCGACGTGCCTGCCACGCGCGGTTATGGCCCTGCGACGAACGAATTCGGAATCCATCCCTCCGGCAACGGTCGAGCCCAGGACGGCGCCCACGGGTGCGGCACTCGAAGTCTCATCGAAAAGGTCTCCGGCGTCGGCGCCGGGTTCGTCCCCGGGTGCGCCGTGCCGGGGGGGACCGTGCCGCAGCCGGACCGGTCCTGACGGGCGGCCTCAGCCGTCGCAGGACGCCGCGGCCCCGCGCAGGGCCGCGGACGCGCTCCCGACGACGGGGTCCCCGTGCCCGAAGCAGGCGGTGTCCACGTCCAGGTCGGCGAGCCGGTGGAGCGAGGCGATCGCGCGGTCCCGGTCCGTGTTGAAGACGCCCACCATCGTCTGCCCGTCCGGGTTGGCGAGCGCGTCCCCGGTGAACAGCACGCCGGTCTTCGGCACGTACAGCGCGATGCTGCCATCGGTGTGCCCGGGAACGCTGATCACGTGGGCCCCGCCGCCGAAGTCCAGCACATCACCCTCGTCGAGCACCTGGTTCACCTGTGCCGGCGGAGCAGGCGGGAGCGGAGGTTTGGTCTCGAACAGTGTCCGTTCCCACTCCGGTGCTCCCTGGAAGGCGGGCCGTGCCGCGACGCTCTCCCCGCGGACGACCGGAACGTCGAGCCGGTGCGCTATCACCGTCACGCCGCCCCAAGCCCCGATCTCGGCCGCCGCACCCGCGTGATCCTCATGCGCGTGCGTCAGTACCACGCGGTCCAGATCCCCGGTGGACCAGCCCAAGTGCTCGATCGACCTGGCGATCAGCTCCCCCGAGCCGGCTGTCCCGGTGTCGATCAGCGTCAGTGAGCCGGTGTCCCGCCACAGATAGGCGTTCCCGATCTCGAAGTCGAGCTGGTACAGCTGGGGCGACAGTTTCCTAGTGCGCACAGCATCTGCATAACCGCTGAAGCCGCATGAGTAACGGCTTTTCATGCGAAGCGCGGTTAGTGTGCACGTATTATCAACTGCTGAGAATGTGTCGATATGGAACACCCGGGCCAGTCGGCAGCGGCAGCGGCAGCAGCAGCGGCAGCGGCAGTGCCCGTGGCCGCGGGCCCGGAGCCTTTTCGGGCCAGGGCGGCAGCAGCGGCTCGATCAGCGCCCACAAGTCATCGTCCATGATCCACGGCCGGGTGGTCACACCATCCCGCACGGCCGAATCGGCACACCGGTCATGGCCTGTCAGGACCGTTCAACAAGATCGCGTTACCAGTTCATGGGGAACGATTGTTTTTCGGATCGATATGAGGATATTTCCCTGAAAGGACAACTCTGGGGCGACCGCCTTTTCGGACAGTTTTTTTTCGGGCCTTGACTGAACCGTTCGGACTGTCGATATTTGTGGTGCCGACTTGCGGCGGTCTCTTAGGCGGTGCCCCGCAGGTCACATCCCCCCACATCCTGAATAAGACATAGGAGCTGGCTTGTGAAGATATCGAAGCTGGTGAAAGCTGCGGCCGTTCCGATGGTGCTCGGTGTCGTCGCGTCGGTCGTCGCAGGCGCGTATCCTGCAAGCGCGGCTTCAGAGCGCGTTCCCGCCTCCCCCGTGAAGAGCATCGTGTCCGAGGCTGGACAGCCGCGGCAGCTGTTGGGCCAGGTCGCGGGTAGCGGTCCGACGTACCTGGAGGCCAGCGCCCACACCGCCGGAATCTACGCTGTCGAGTACGACATCAAAGGCACCGCCTTCTACGACACCTACGTCAATGACGTAGAGCTCGGGTACGTGGGCGGTGGCACCGGAATTTATCGGACGCGGCCGGTGTCGCTGTCCGCCGGCGGCCACCTGGTAAAGATCCCCGGCGTGGAGGGGTCGGCCACCGCATCGGTCTACCTCGTGCAGATCTCCTGAATCGACACACTGAGCCTTTTCCATCCGGATCAGGAGGCGCGTTCAAGGGCGGCAACGGCACGGACGATGGCGGTGAGCCGGGTGGTGCTGCTTCCGCAGGAGCCGCCGGCAGTTGGAGGGTGGCCATGGCACGTCCGCGGTGGCCGCGTATCGTGATCGCGGTTGTGCGGCGGGCGCGCCGGCCGCGCAGACTCCTGCCCGGGACGGGACGCGGACCGCAGAACCTGCGCCCTGGTACGCCTTGTCGGCCCTGTGCTTGATGTCCCCCGCGGCGAGGGTGGGGGAAATGCCGTGGGTCCGGGTCGCGGTCGGATCGTGCACGGCCTCGGGCAGCGCGTCCGAGGCCCAGATCGGACGGCCGGCTGGATCCCCGAGCAGTTGCACGTTCATCCCGTGGTGCTTCCTCTTCCCGGAGCGGTACGGGCGGCCGGGGGCGACGCGGTCGACCGGCGGCACGGTGCCGTCGGGGTCACGTGCCGGCGACATACGCCGCGCCGGCACCGCCTGCGGATCCGGCGGACATCGCCGCAGTCGAACGTGTCGTCGGCCGCCCGCTGCCGAAGCCCGTGGTGGTGTCGCTGCTGCGACACGAGGAAAGGACAGGAGGCGGACAACGACTTCATGAAGCTCGGGTTCGGCAGCGTCCTGTACGGACACCCGCAGTTGATCCCCATCGCGCGGGACCTCGGCGGAGGGCACAATCGTGCTGGACCAGCGTGCCAAGATCGACCGGGGCGCGTCCACGAAGCCGAGGCCGTGGAAGGCGTCATGCGCGTATCAACCTGAGGCGTGCGCGTCTCTGCCGGTGCTCATGGAGGCGATCGCCACGTCTCCCGAGACCTGCCAGCCGCTCCGCGGCACCATGCCGGTAGGGGACCAGGAGCAGAGGCTGTACTGGGAATCGCACACCGCCGCGCGATGACCGGACCCCGCATCGGTCATGACGCATCAGCAGCGCATAGTGAGGATCCGAGCCTCGGACGCGCTGCCCGGGGCCGTGCACGGTCTGACCCGGCCCGGCCCCACGGCATCCCCGCCGCCGGCATCAAGTGCTGGAGGGCGCGGGTCATGCTGTCCACCGCCCGTTCCCGGCCAAGGACGTGCGCGGCTGGAATCGGTGTCACAGCCGCCATCGCGCCAGGACACGCGGCCTCGGCGAACGTGCCATGGCCACCCTCGACTGCCGGCGGTTCATGCGGATGCTCCGCCGCAGCACCACCCGGCTCACCCGCCGTCGTCCGTGCCGTTGTCGCCCTTGAACTCGCTTCGTGATCAAGATGGCGGCGGCTCACCGTCCCCACGGTCACGCGTACCCGCCGGAGAACTCGTATCTGGATCCCCGAGGGTTCCGGCAGTGCCGGACGTGCCGCGCCGGGAGGGGCAAGAGCCGTCGGGTTCCCCGGGCCGTGTGAGATTCCGTGAGACGTGAGAGGGTCTGGGGCGTGAGTGAGACACCGTCGAACACCCTGCAATACCGCTTTGACGGGCCAGAAGAGGCTCCCGTCCTGATCTTGGGTCCGTCCCTGGGGACCACATGGCACATGTGGGACCGGCAGGTCCCGGAGCTGACGAAGCAGTGGCGCGTCTTCCGCTTCGACCTGCCCGGGCACGGCGGCGCCCCCGCCTACCCCGCGGGATCCGTCGCCGAGATCGCCGCCCGGCTGCTCGCCACCCTCGACGGCCTGGGCGTGCACCGCTTCGGCTACGCGGGCTGCGCCCTGGGCGGCGCGGTCGGCGTCGAGCTGGCGCTGCGCCACCCGGAGCGGCTCGCCTCCCTGGCGCTGATCGCCGCCTCGCCCCGCTTCGGCACCGCCGACGAGTTCCGCCAGCGCGGGGTGGTCGTCCGCACGAACGGGCTCGACCCGATCGCCCGCACCGCGCCCGACCGCTGGTTCACGGCCGGGTTCGCCGCCGCCCAGCCCGCGATCACCGAGTGGGCGGTGCAGATGGTGCGCACCACCGACCCGGGCTGCTACATCTCCCACTGCGAGGCGCTCGCCACCTTCGACGTACGTCAGCACCTGGGCCGCGTCGGCGTGCCCACGCTGGTGCTGGTCGGCTCGGAGGACCAGGTCACCGGCCCCGCCGAGGCCCGCACCCTGGTCGCCGGGATACCCGACGCCCGTCTCGCCGTCGTGCCCGGCGCCTCCCACCTGGTCCCCGTCGAGCAGCCCGCCGCCGTCACGGACCTGCTGGTCACGCACTTCTCCACCGCCTGGCAGCCTGCCTTCGACGCCACCGGCCAGATGGCCGTCGTGGCCGCCCCGGTCAGGCCCGCCCTGGCCGTGCAGCCGCCCCCGCAGGCCGTCGCGCCCGTCGCCGAGATCGCCCCGGCCCCCGTGGAACCGCACCCGGACGGGCGGCCCGACCCGTACGACGCCGGGATCAAGGTGCGCCGCGAGGTGCTCGGCGACGCGCACGTGGACCGGGCCCTGACCCAGGCCGACGAGTTCTCCGGCGACTTCCAGGAGTTCATCACCCGCTACGCCTGGGGCGAGATCTGGAGCCGGCCGGGACTGGACCGCCGGTCCCGCAGCTGCGTCACCCTCACCGCCCTGGTCGCGGGCGGACACCTGGACGAGCTCGCCTTCCACACCCGCGCCGCCCTGCGCAACGGCCTGACCCCGGACGAGATCAAGGAGGTGCTGCTCCAGGCGGCCGTCTACTGCGGCGTGCCGGCCGCGAACAGCGCCTTCAAGGTCGCCCAGCGGGTCATCAGGGAGGAGACCACCCCCCAGGAGTGAGCCCCGGCCACCGCGTCCGGGCAGGATGGTCCCCATGAAGCTCACGAAGAAGTCGCACGCCTGCGTCCGCCTGGAGAAGGACGGCCGGACGCTCGTCCTCGACCCGGGCGGATTCAGCGAGACGGACGCCGCGGCCGGCGCCGAGGCGATCCTCGTCACCCACCAGCACGCCGACCACTTCAGCGAGGAGCGGCTGCGGGCCGCCCTGGAGGCCGACCCGGCCGTCGAGATCTGGACGCTGAGGTCCGTGGCGGAGCAGATCTCGGCGGCGTTCCCGGGCCGGGTGCACACCGTCGGCCACGGCGACACGTTCACCGCCGCCGGCTTCGACGTGCAGGTGCACGGCGAGCTGCACGCCGTGATCCACCCGGACATCCCGCGCGTCACCAACGTCGGCTACCTGGTCGACGGCCGCGTCTTCCACCCCGGCGACGCCCTGACCGTCCCCGACCACCCGGTGGAGACGCTGATGCTGCCGGTGATGGCCCCGTGGAGCAAGATCTCCGAGGTCATCGACTACGTCCGCGAGGTCGGCCCGCAGCGCGCCTACGACGTGCACGACGCCCTCCTGACCGACCTGGCCCGCCCGATCTACGACAAGCAGATCGGCGCCCTGGGCGGCGCCAAGCACCTGCGGCTGGCGCCGGGGGAGTCCGCGGAGCTGTGACACCGGCGGGCGGGCCGCGTTGTCGGACCCGCCCGGTAGGTTGTGAGGCATGCGCATCGCGACCTGGAACGTGAACTCGATCACCGCCCGTCTGCCCCGGTTGCTGGCCTGGCTGGAGAGCAGCGGCACGGACGTGCTGTGCCTCCAGGAGGCCAAGGTCGCCGAGGACCAGTTCCCGTTCGACCAGCTCCGCGACCTGGGCTACGAGGCCGCGGTGCACGCCACCGGCCGGTGGAACGGCGTGGCGGTGCTCTCCCGGGTCGGCCTGGCGGACGTGGTCAAGGGCCTGCCCGGCGACACCGGCTACGACGGCTCGGTGGAGCCCCGCGCGCTCTCCGCCACCTGCGGCCCGGTCCGCGTCTGGTCGGTGTACGTGCCGAACGGACGTGAGGTCGATCACGCCCACTACGCGTACAAGCTGCGCTGGCTGGAGGCGCTGAAGGCGGCCGTCGCCGGTGACGCGGGCGGCAGCCGCCCGTTCGCGGTGCTGGGCGACTTCAACGTCGCGCCGACCGACGACGACGTGCACGACGTCGCCGCGTTCGAGGGCCTCACCCACGTCACCCCCGCCGAGCGCGCCGCGCTGGCGTCGCTGCGCGAGACGGGGCTGTCGGACGTGGTCCCGCGCCCCCTGAAGTACGACCACCCGTTCACGTACTGGGACTACCGCCAGCTGTGCTTCCCCAAGAACCGCGGCATGCGCATCGACCTGGTCTACGGCAACGAGCCGTTCGCCGGCGCGGTCAAGGACGCGTACGTGGACCGGGAGGAGCGCAAGGGCAAGGGCGCCTCGGACCACGCGCCGGTCGTGGTGGACCTGGAGGTCTGAGGCCGGGGAAGTCCGCGGCCCGGCAGGATTGAGGCCCGGCAGGTCTGAGGCCCGGGCGGGTCACAGCAGCGTCAGGTCCACCGACTCCGCCAGCGCCGCCAGTCCCGCGTCCCCCGGATGCAGATGGTCGCCGCTGTCGTACGCGGGCAGCATCCGGGCCGGCCGCGCCGGGTCCCGGACGACCGCGTCGAAGTCGAGCACCCCGTCGAAGGCGTCGCTCTGCCGGATCCAGGCGTTGACGGCGGTCCGTTCGCACTCCAGGGCGGCCGTGCAGCGGGGCTCGCCGCCGCACGGCAGCAGGGTCGCCACCAGCACCCGCAGCCCCCGCGCGTGCGCCCGGTCGGCGATCTCCGCCAGGCCCCCGGTCAGCTGCTCCGCGCTCCTGCCCGCGAGCAGGTCGTTGACGCCCTCGAAGACGACCGCCGTGCGCACCGAGGTCTGGGCGTGCACGTCCCGGTCCAGCCGGTGCAGCGCGCTCACCCCGGCCGCGTCGGTGGCGACCCCGTCCCCGGGATAGCGGTCGGCGAGCACCCTGTTGCCCGCGATGCCCTGGTTCAGCACCCCGTGGCGCGGCACCGCGTACTGCGCCCGCAGCCGCCCGGCCAGCACGTCGGGCCAGCGCCGGTTGGCGTCCGCGGTGGACCTGTCCCCGTCGGTGATCGAGTCGCCGATCAGCACCACCGACCCGGGCCCGCCGGCCACGTCCACCCCGGTCAGCAGCGGCCAGGCGGTCAGGACGGCGGTGTACGCCGTCGCCGCGCCGTCGGCGGTGTGGTCGCCCGGCTCGCTGAGGTAGGACCGCTGCTGTGCGAGGCGGTGCACGGGGGCCGCCGCGACCGGGCCGGGCAGGTGGAAGCTGACCAGCAGGGCGGCGCCGGCGGGCACGTCGAAGGCGAGCGGATCGCTGTACGCCTGGGCGCCGGCCGGGATCTCGGTGCCGGCCGCCCCGCCGAAGGCCAGCCGCACCGGCGGGGCCGCGGCCCGCGCGCCGCCGTCCTGCACGGCCACCGTCGCCCCGCCGATCCGCACCGGCGCCGCGGCGAAGGTGTTGTCGAACCGCAGCCGCACCCGGGGCCCGCCCACCGAGGTGTGCACCACCAGCCGCAGCGTCCGGTCGGTCCACGGGCCCACGGCCGGGTATCCGGACGTCGCCGTCGCCCAGCTGCCGGTCCAGCCGGTCGCGGTGGCCCGCACCGACAGGGCGAAGACATGCAGGTCGGGGGCGAGCGGCAGGCGCACGGAGGCGACGGTGCGCTCCGCGTCGACCGGCACGGTCACGACGTACAGCCGCGCCTTCTCGGTGAGCCGGCCGCCGGGGGTGTTGACGTGCGGCAGCGCGACCGCCTTGGTGGCGAGCGGGCCGCGCCGCCAGTCGGGCGCGGTGAGCACGTACGGGGAGTCGGTGCCGTCGGCGTAGGAGACCGTGCCGGAGGCGGTGAGATCGGTGCCGGAGGTGCTCGCGGCCAGGAAGGCGAGCGCGTCGCCCCGCCCGCCCAGCACCACGCTCTGGCCGTCCGCCCGTACGTTGTCCGGCTCTCCCGCGGCCCGGTCCGGCCAGGTCAGCGTGGCGCCCTGCACGGTGAGTGCGCGGCCGGGAGTCCAGCCGGCGGCCGCGAGGTCCTGGGCGGACAGGGAGGCGCCCAGGCCGTCGAAGTCGGCGCCGGCGGGGTCGGCGTCGTCGCTGACGGCGGTGCTGTCGAAGAGCTGCTCCAGCGGCAGCGGCGCCGCCGTCCCCTCCTGGGTGGCCCGGGCCGCGGCCGTGGGCAGCACGGACGCGATCAGCACGAGGACGACCGCGATCCCCCGGACACCTCGGCGTACCAACCGGCCCTCCTCCTCGGCGCGACCACGACGGGCGCCACCACGAACGGCGCGACCACGGCGGACGCCACCACGGCGGACGCGACCACGACGAACAGCGGCGAACTCTGACGAAGCGATGATCGTGAAGCTAGGGAGGCGGCCGGGTCGTGGTCAACGAACCATGCGCGAACACGGCGTGAAACCCGCCCGGACGACCGGCCCCGGCCGTCCGCGCGCCTGTGGTGCGCACGCGGGTACGAATGACAGGCTGGACGTATGAACATCCCCTTCCTGGGCCACCGACGCCGCAGGCCCGGGGTCTTCGACCCCGAGGGCATCGCCGAGCTCCTGGCCGAGTGCGAGCTGCTCCGTTCCCAGGCGGGCCGGGTGGGCGTGCAACTCGACGACAGCGTCGCCTCGTTGGAGGCGCTCGACCAGCTGCTGCCGCGCTGGCGGGACGACGCGGAGATCCTGCCCTGGCTGGGCAACGACGCCGGCCTGTACCTGGGCACGGTGATCGTGCGCACGGTGCCCGGCGCGGTGTGGGAGATCTGGCCGGACGGGCAGCCGGTGGTGCGGCTGGCGTCCGGCCGGGAGTTCGACGTCGTGGCGTGCGGTCAGGAGTGGGCCGCCAGCGGGGTGCCCGAGCTGTCGCAGCTGTACGCGGAGGTCGCCGAGTCCTGAGGCCCGCGCCGGCCGCGTGCCCCGTCCTTCCCGGCGCCCCGGTCACCGCCCCGAACCCGGCCTGCCACCGGCCGCGTTCGGGGGCGGCGGACCTCGACTACGATGTGCCGTTCAGCCCCGTGCCGGGTTCCCCCGCGGCCGTTCGACCGCGGGGGGCGGCGGTACCCCGAGCCAGACCCGTCCGGCAGCGGTCGGAGATCACTGCTCGCGCAGCGGAATCGACACGTACGACGGGTCGTTCGCCGGCGAGGAGAAGGTCAGCCGCGCGCCGGACGGGTTGTGCTCGGTGTAGAGCGGGTCGACCGTGTCGACGACCAGGGCGAGCCGGTGCCCTGCCGGGACGTCGTACGCGGTGGAGAACAGTTCCAGGTCGACGCCGAACGGCTGTCCGGGCGTACGGCCGTGGAAGGTGTACGGCGCGTTGCCGACCAGCTTGCCGACGCCGAGCGGGCCCACGTCGTAGAGGTACGCGACGAGGGTTCCGCTCCGCGCGGTCGGGGTGAGGGTCGTGTGCAGCTTCGCGGTACCGCGCACCCGCTGGGCCGTGGCGTACCGCTCCGACTGCCACACGGCGGCCCAGCGGCGCGGCAGCAGCGGGACGGAGGCCGTCGGGGGCACCTGGGCGATCTGGTCGAACAGGCTGGACAGGAGGACGACCCCGCCGTCGGCACCCGAGTCGACGTTCGTGTGGACCGTGGCCGGGTCCGCGAGGTCGATCTTCCGGCTGGTCGCGGCGACCGACTTCCAGTCCGGGTAGCCCTCGTAGCCGCCGCCGGTGCGGGACTTCAGGCGGACCGGCTGCTCGCGGCCGACGCCGTTGTCCTCGCTTTTGAGGTGGTGGTCGAACCAGCGCTCGGTGTCGGTCCACACGTCGTTGGGCAGGCCGAGCAGCCCGGTCGCCTCGGCGGTCGCGTGGTCGCCGGGGCGCAGGACGAGGCGCTTGGGGACGGTCAGTTCCTCGTAGAAGTCGGCGTACTGGCCGGGCGGGAAGATCGAGTCGCCCCAGGCGTTGGCGAGCATGATCGCGGCGCCGTTGTCGTTGATCCGGTCGACGTGGGCCGCCGGGGAGCGTCTCTTCCCCCAGGCGATCAGCTCGGGTTCCTTCGCCGGGCCGGAGGCGAGGAAGTCCGCGAAGATCTGCTGGAGTTCGGCGCTGGGCCGGCCGGTGAGCCGGCCGGTGCCCAGCAGCAGGGCGGCGGCCTGGGTGTGCGGGGTGCGGCCCGAGTAGATCGAGTCGATGAGGTCGGCCCAGCCGCTGAGCGCGGCGACGGCTCTGACGCGCGGGTCGTGCGCGGCGGCGAGCAGGCTGATGCCGGCGCCGTAGGAGACGCCCGCCATGCCGACGCGCTCGGCGTCGGACGGGGTGTTGGCCAGCGCCCAGTCGATGACCCGGGACGCGTCGGCGGTGTCGGGTGGCCCGGCGACCTCTATGTATCCGCCGGACTGCCAGAAGCCGCGGGAGTTGTACGTGACGACGACGTAGCCCGAGTCGGCGAGCTTCTGGGCCTGGGCGAGGTACTCGGTCTGGGGCGTGGCCCAGCTCGTGGGCAGCACCAGGAGCGGGTAGCGGCGTCCGGCGTCGGCGCCCGCGGGCGTGACGGCGTTCGCCTTCAGCACGATGCCGCCGTCGCCGGTGATGTCGGCGAAGCGGACGGTGTTCACGGCCGCCTGGGCGGCGGGGGCGAGCCCGAGGGCGCTTCCGGCGACCAGGGTCGCGGAGACGGCGCCCACGGCGGTCGTGCGCAGGGCCTTGCGGGGGAGTCCCACGGGTCACTCCTCACTCGTGCAAGTGGAAAGTGACCCGACGGTAACCGCGAGGACTTACCGCTGGTAACCCATCGGTAAGTTACGTACAAGTAACAATCGTTGGGTGCGGGGCGCGCGGACAAGGAGGTGAGGGCAGGCCCTGGGCGCCTGGGCGGCGCGGTGCGGGGTGCGGGTGCCGCCCGCCGCCGGGAGCGGTGCCTGGGCGGCCCGGGATCGCGTCCGCGACCGGCTCCACCACGTCCGGCCCGTACACCTGGGAGTTCACCACCTTCAGCAGCGGTACGAAGGTGTGGTTGCCGTGCTTGCGGCCCGGCCGGCCGATCGCGGCGCTCAGGCCGGCCGCGATCACGCCGAGGACGATGTCGCGCACGTCGTCCGCCATGGGCGCGTGTGCCGGCGGGTGCGGGGAAATCATGTTCGAGGGTGGTGATGTGTGCTCCTGACGCGGGCATGCCTATGACATAGGCTGCGCGGACGGTCCCTGACTGGAGGTGCTGATGCGTCGCCCTGTCGTGCGGAAACTGACGGTTCTGGCGGTCACGGCCGCCGTGGTGTCGGTGGGGGCCGCGGGGCCCCCGGCCCCCCGGACCACGCCGGTGGAGAAGGTCCCGGTCGCCGTCGGCCACGGCGGCGCGGTGGCCAGCGCCGACGTCAACGCCTCCGCCGTCGGTATCGAGGTGCTCAAGAAGGGCGGCAACGCCGTCGACGCGGCCGTCGCCACCGCCGCCGCGCTGGGGGTGACGGAACCGTTCTCCGCCGGCATCGGGGGCGGCGGCTACTTCGTCTACTACGACGCCCGCTCCCGCAGGGTGCACACCGTCGACGGCCGCGAGACGGCGCCGCTGACGGCGCGCAGCGACCTGTTCGTGGAGAACGGCGCACCGCTGCCGTTCGCCGAGGCGGTCAGCAGCGGCCTCGCGGTCGGCACCCCGGGCACGCCCGCCACCTGGCAGACCGCGCTCGACGCGTGGGGCACCGAACGGCTCGCGACCCTGCTGCGGCCGGCCGAGCGGCTGGCCCGCGACGGTTTCACGGTGGACGCCACCTTCCGCGCGCAGGCCGCGCTGAACGAGACGCGTTTCCGCTACTTCCCCGACACCGCCGAGCTGTTCCTGCCCGGCGACGCGCTGCCGGTCGTCGGATCCACCTTCAAGAACCCCGACCTCGCCCGCACCTACCGGGAGCTGGGACGGGAGGGCGTGCGCGCGATGTACCGCGGCGACATCGCCGAGGATGTCGTGAACACGGTCAACAAGCCGCCCGTCGACCCCGGTGCGGGCTGGAACGCCCGCCCCGGCGACCTGTCCGCGCGGGACCTGGCGGCCTACCGGGCCAAGCCGCAGGCGCCGACCAGGACGTCGTACCGTGGTCTCGACGTCTACTCCGCCGCCCCGTCCTCGGCCGGCGGCACCACGGTCGGCGAGGCCCTCAACATCCTGGAGAACACCGACCTGTCCGAGGCGAGCGACGTCGCCTACCTGCACCGCTTCATCGAGGCCAGCCGGATCGCCTTCGCGGACCGCGGGCGCTGGGTCGGCGACCCCGTCTTCGAGGACGTCCCCACGAAGGAACTGCTGTCGCAGCGGTACGCCGACGCGCGCGCCTGCCTCATCAAGGACGACGCCGTGCTCACCAGCCCGCTCCCGCCCGGTGACCCGCGCGATCCGGCGGCGTGCGGCACGGCGGGGAAGGCCGTCCGGACGACGTACGAGGGCGAGCACACCACGCATCTGACGGTGGCGGACCGGTGGGGGAACGTCGTCTCCTACACCCTGACCATCGAGCAGATGGGCGGCAGCGCCATCACCGTGCCCGGCCGCGGGTTCCTCCTCAACAACGAACTGACGGACTTCTCCTTCGCCCCCGCCGACCCGGCCGTGCACGACCCGAACCTGCCGGGTCCGGGCAAGCGGCCGCGGTCGTCGATCGCGCCGACGATCGTCCTGGACGCGCATGACCGGCCCGTGGTGGCGGTGGGCTCGCCGGGCGGCGCGTCCATCGTCACCACCGTGCTGCAGACGCTGACCGGTTTCCTCGACCGGGGGCTGCCGCTGGCCGAGGCCATCGCCGCGCCGCGGGCCAGTCAGCGCAACGCCGCCCAGACCGAACTGGAGCCCGGCCTGTACGACGACACCGGGCTGCGGCAGCGGTTGCAGGACATCGGCCACTCCTTCCGCCTCAACCCCGAGATCGGCGCCGCCACCGGCGTGCAGCGGCTGCCGGGCGGGGCGTGGCTGGCGGCGGCCGAGAAGACCCGGCGCGGCGGCGGCTCGGCGATGGTGGTGTCACCGGCGCGGTGACGCCGGCGCCGCGCGGCCGCTACCACACCTGCGCGTACGGCCGCTACCACACCTGCGCGTACGGCCGCTACCACACTTGCGCCAACGCGGCCGCGAGCACACCTGCGCATGAGCGGCCGCGCCGGCGCCTGCGGCGTCGTGGCCGCGCGTGGCGCCTGCGGCGGTGCGCCTGCGTGGTCGCGCAGGCGGGGGCGTCTACGCGGTCGCGCTCCCGGCCCGGAAGTCCAGCCTGCCGTTCGTCACGTCCACCAGGACCAGGTCGCCCTCCTTCACCCGGCCGTCCAGCAGGAGGAGGGAGAGCTGGTTGTCGACCTCGCGCTGGATGGTGCGGCGCAGCGGACGGGCGCCGTACTCCGGCTGGTAGCCCTGGCGGGCCAGCCAGTCGACGGCCGGATCGGTGAACTCGACCGTGACGCCCTGGGCGTGCAGCAGCCGGCGGGTGCGCTCCAGCAGCAGGTTGGTGATGGCGTGCAGCTGGTCCGGCGTGAGCTGGCGGAAGCAGACGATCTCGTCGATCCGGTTGAGGAACTCGGGCCGGAAGTGCTCGCGCAGCGGCCGCAGGATCTGCTCGCGGCGCGCCTCCTCGTCGGCGTCGGCGCCACCCGGGCCGAAACCGATCCCCGCGCCCCGCCGGATGATCGCCTCCGAGCCGAGGTTGCTGGTCATCACGATCACCGTGTTGGTGAAGTCGACCGTGCGGCCCTGCGAGTCGGTGAGCCGGCCGTCGTCGAGGACCTGCAACAGGATGTTGAAGACGTCCGGGTGCGCCTTCTCCACCTCGTCCAGCAGCAGCAGGGAGTACGGGTGCCGGCGCACCACCTCGGTGAGCTGCCCGGCCTCCTCGTGGCCGACGTACCCGGGCGGCGCGCCGACCAGCCGGCTGACGGTGTGCCGCTCCTGGTACTCGCTCATGTCCAGCCGGACCATCCGCTCCTCGCTGCCGAACAGTGCCTCGGCGAGCGCGCGGGCCAGCTCGGTCTTGCCGACGCCGGTCGGGCCGAGGAACAGGAAGCTGCCGATCGGCCGGTCCGGGCTGGCGAGCCCGGCGCGGGAGCGCAGCACCGCCTCGGAGACGACCCGCACCGCCTCGTCCTGGCCGACGACCCGCTCGTGCAGGTGCTGCTCCAGGCCGAGCAGCCGCTCCTTCTCCTCCTCGGTCAGCCTGCTGACCGGGATGCCGGTCTGCCGGGACACCACCTCGGCGACGGCCTCGGCCGTGACCTCCAGGTGCTGCCCCTCGTCGGCCTGGCCGTCGCCGGTGGCCTCCGAGATCCGCCGCCTGAGCTCCACGATCCGGTCCCGCAACCGCGTGGCCTGCTCGTACTGCTCGGCGGCGACCGCCTGGTCCTTGTCCCGGGCCAGCTGCTCGGCCTCCCGCTCCATGGCCCGCACGTCCGTGCCCTTGGTGCGGGCGCGCAGCCGCACCCGTGCGCCCGCCTGGTCGATCAGGTCGATGGCCTTGTCGGGCAGCCGGCGGTCGGTGAGATAGCGGTCGGACAGCTCGACGGCGGCGACCAGGGCCTCGTCCGTGTAGCGCACCTGGTGGTGGGCCTCGTAGCGGTCCCGCAGGCCGCGCAGGATCTCGATGGCGTCCGCGGCGGTCGGCTCGGGGACCAGGATCGGCTGGAAACGGCGGGCGAGCGCCGCGTCCTTCTCGATCCGGCGGTACTCCTCCAGGGTGGTGGCGCCGACGATGTGCAGCTCGCCGCGGGCCAGGGCCGGCTTGAGGATGTTGCCGGCGTCCATGGAGCCGCCCTCCCCGCCGCCGCCCGCGCCCACCACGGTGTGCAACTCGTCGATGAAGACGATCAGGCGGTCGGAGTTGGCGCGGATCTCGCCCACGATGGTGTTGAGCCGCTCCTCGAAGTCGCCCCGGTAACGCGTCCCCGCGACGACCCCGGGCAGGTCCAGGGCGATCACCCGCCGCCCGATCAGCACGTCGGGCACGTCACCGTCGGCGATCCGCTGCGCCAGCCCTTCCACGATCGCGGTCTTGCCGACGCCCGCGTCACCGATGAGCACCGGGTTGTTCTTGCCGCGCCGGGAGAGCACCTCGATGGTCTGCTCGATCTCCTCGTCCCGTCCGATGACCGGGTCGATACGGCCCTGCCGGGCCAGCTCGGTGAGGTCGCGGCCGTACTTGTCGACGGTCGGCGTCGCCGCCGGGCGGGGGTGCTCGGGGTGGGGCTGCGCGGTGTCCGGGGCCTCGGGCGGCATCGCGGAGGGGGAGAACCGGGCCGCGTTGAGGATGTGCCCGGCGGCCGAGTCCGGGTTGGCGGCGAGCGCGCTGAGCACGTGCTCGGGGCTGATGTAGCCGGTGCCGCTCGCGCGGGCGAGGTCGTGCGCGTCCAGCAGGGCGCGCTTGACGGCCGGGGTGAGCGAGAGCGACGTGGGCGGCGGGGCCTCGTTCTGCGGGTGCTGCACCGGGCCGGAGCGCTCGTCGATCTCCGACGCCAGGGAGTCGGGGTCCGCTCCGGCGCGGCTGAGCAGGCTGCGGGTCGGTTCGCTGGCGAGGGCCGCGCGCAGCAGGTGCTGGGTGTCGAGGTCCCGGCTGCCGTGCTCGGCGGCGTACTGGGCGGCGCCGCGCACCAGGTCCCGGGCCGGCTGACTGAGCAGCCGGCCGATGTCGATCTGGCGGGGGCCGGGGCGGGGTCCGCCGAAGAAGCGGGCCAGGAATTCTCCGAACGGGTCCGAGTTCATGCCCTCCGGGCCGGGGAAGCCGCTGGTCATCACAGTTCCGTTTCGCTGATCGGCGTACCGGTGTGCACGAGTGCCCGTGCGCTGCGCGGCTATGCGTGGGGGTGCGCTTCCCAACACCCTGGCACGATCGGGGGCGGGTGGCATGTGGAGGGGCGATGGGTCCGGGGCGGGTGGGTTGTCGGTCGCGGGGTGCGGGGTGCGGGGTGCGGGGGGTTGGCCGGGCGGTTCCCCGCGTGCCTTGGGGGGTGTGCGTGGTGGGTCGGGTGCGGGGTGCGGGGGGTTGGCCGGGCGGTTCCCCGCGCGCCTTGGGGGGTGTGCGTGGTGGGTCGGGTGCGGGGTGCGGGAGGTTGGTCGCGCGGTTCCGCCCGCCCCTCGGGGGTGCGGGTCGCGGGTGCTGGTCGCGCGGTTCCCCGCGCCCTATCGGATGGTCGTGCGGCTGTTCGTGCGGCTTCGGGGGCGTTTCCCGGGCTCCCTCAGGGGGTCTGCCTGGCCGTGAGGATGCGGGGGCCGGAGTCGGTGATGGCCACCGTGTGTTCCGCGTGGGCGGCGCGGGAGCCGTCGTTCGTGCGGAGGGTCCAGCCGTCGGGGGCCGCGTGGAAGTCGTCGCGGCCGCCCGCGAGGACCATGGGCTCGATGGCGAGCACCATGCCCGGGCGCAGGCGCATGCCCCGCCCCGGGCGGCCCTCGTTCGGCACCGAGGGGTCCTCGTGCATGCGGCGGCCGATGCCGTGGCCGCCGAAGCCGTCCGGGATGCCGTAACCGGCGCGGCGGCAGACCGTGCCGACGGCGTGGGCGATGTCGCCGATGCGGTTGCCGACGACGGCCGCCCCGATGCCGGCGGCCAGCGCGCGCTCGGCGGTCTCGATCAGGCGCAGGTCGGCCGGGCGGGGGCGGCCGACGGTGAAGCTGATCGCCGAGTCGCCCACCCAGCCGCCCAGCTCGGCGCCGCAGTCGACGGAGAGCAGGTCGCCGTCGCGCAGCCGGTAGCCGCTCGGGACGCCGTGCACGATCGCGTCGTTCACCGAGGTGCAGACGACGGCCGGGAAGGGCGTCGGTGCGAAGGAGGGGCGGTACCCCAGGAAGGGGGACGTCGCGCCCGCCGCGCGCAGCACCTCGCGGGCCACCTCGTCCAGCTCCAGCAGGGAGACGCCCACGGCGGCGGCCGCGCGTACGGCCGTCAGGGCGCGGCCGACGACCTGGCCCGCCTCGTACATGGCGTCGATCGATGTGTCTGTCTTCAGCTCCACCATGCCAATTACTATACCGGTATTAGAATGGTGGCATGGTGCGCACCCCACTCACCCCGGAAGAGCGTGAACGCGGCGAGCGGCTCGGGCGGCTGCTGCGCGAAGCCCGCGGCGGCCGCAGCATGGCCGAGGTGGCGGCGAGCGCGGGCGTCTCCGCGGAGACGCTGCGCAAGATCGAGACCGGCCGTGCCCCGACCCCGGCCTTCTTCACGGTGGCCGCGCTGGCCCGCGTGCTCGGCCTGTCCATGGACGAACTGGCCGGCGCGTGCGCGCCGGCGGGGGTCTGAGGCCGCCGACGTCACCGCCGCGACGCGGCAGGTCCGAGGTCTTGGCGTTCCCGTGGAAAACTGCCCGTAGCGAGCCCGTAACACGACTGGTGTTGTCTACGGCCCGGAGTGCTCCGGTCCTTACGTGGGGTGTGCGATGTCGGTGGAACAACTCCCGGGTCCGATGCGGGACTTCGCCGCCTACCTGAGCGGTCTGCTGGCGCGCCTGGAGCACGGCGCCGGGTGGTGCGCGGTGTTCTGGCAGCGTGACCCGGACGGTATGCGAGCCTGTCTCGACGGGCGCGACGTACCGCCGTGGGACGTGGTCGAGGCGCTCCTGCAGGACCTCGCCGCGAAGTACGGTCCCGAGGCCGCCGTCCCCGGGAAGGAGCGGGCCCGCCCTTTGCACGCGGCCGCGCTGCTCGCCCACGACACCCGCCCCGGCGGCCGCGACGCCCTCGGGGACCGGCTCGGCCTCATGCTGCGCGAGCAGCGGTACGCCGCCGAACGGCTCGCCGAGCTGGAGCGGCTGCTGCCCACCGCCGCGAGCCGCGGGGACGCCGACGCCCTCCGGCTGGATCTGGCGTGGGCCCGGGACGACCACGACCGGGCGACGGCGCGGTGCGCGGAACTGCGGGCGCGCCTCGCCGAGCTGGACCGCCCGGCGGCGCCCGGCCGGGTACGGGGCGCACGGCGGATCCACCTGCCCACCGCCGACCGGACGCCGCCACCGGGCCCCGGGGCCCCTGCCCCGGTGGGCACCGCCGCACACCCTCTGCCGTCCGCGCCCGCCCACGCCGTCCCCCGCCCGGCGGAGACCGCCGACCCGGCCCCCGCCCCCAAGCAGCGCAAGCGCCGCCGGGGCGGTGCCCGGTTCGCCGGGATGGTGGACGAGGAGGCCGTGCCCGCCGTCGTGGCCCCGGACGCCGTGCCCGTCCTGCCCGCCCCCGCCCCCGCCGCCGGCCGGACCCCGCGGGGCGCCCGTTTCGCGGGGGCGGCCGCGGAGCCGCCCGCGCCGGGCGGGCCGCCGGCGGAACCGCTGGACGCGGGGGCGCTGCGGGAGCTGGCGGCAACGGTCGCGACGCTGGTGCGGCTGCGCCGCGAGGGCCGCACGGGGGAGGCGCACGTCCTGCTGGTCGAGGCGGCGTACTGGCCCGCCGACCACCTGCCGCTGCTCGCCGCCGAGATGGACCGCGCCGGACTCGCCGCCGACTGGGCGACGCTGCTGTGGGAGGCCGCCTCGCTGCCCGCCGGTCAGCTGGTCGCCGCGGCGGACGCGCTGGTCGCGGCCGGCCGGGCGGCCGACGGGGAGCAGATCCTGCGCCAGGGCATGGGCCGGCCGGCCGAGGAGGTGGGCCGGGCCGTGCTCGGACTGGCCCACGACGGCCGGCGCCGCGAGATCCGCGCGCTGCTCGACGCGTACGTGCGGGTGCGTACCCCCGAGGAGGTCGCGCGCAGCGCCGAGGCCGACCCGCAGACCCTGGTACCGCTGCTGCTGGAGGCGGCGCTGGGCGTCTCCGCCGAGCGGCACTGGGACCTGGTGCACGCCCTGCGGGTCGCCGGGCTGACCGCGTAGGCGTGCCCCGCCGGTCACCCGCCGCGATCACCCACCGGGGTGCGAAACACGATCGACTCCGCGGGTTGACGACGATGGCCTTGGCAAGGCCCGCGCGGAGGCATACGTTCGTGCCTCTATGACCCGCTCTACGGGCGTAGAGGCGCTGACGTCCCGTCGAAGGAGCAGCTCATGGCGAACGTCGTCCGTGCCGCTCTGGTCCAGGCCACCTGGACCGGCGACACCGAGTCCATGGTGGCGAAACACGAGGAGCACGCCCGCGCGGCGGCCCGGCGGGGTGCCGGGGTCATCGGGTTCCAGGAGGTCTTCAACGCCCCCTACTTCTGCCAGGTGCAGGAGCCGGAGCACTACCGCTGGGCCGAACCGGTGCCGGACGGGCCGACCGTGCGCCGGATGCGGGACCTGGCGCGCGAGACCGGCATGGTGATGGTGGTGCCGGTGTTCGAGGTCGAGCAGTCCGGGTTCTACTACAACACCGCGGCCGTGATCGACGCCGACGGCACCTACCTCGGCAAGTACCGCAAGCACCACATCCCGCAGGTCAAGGGCTTCTGGGAGAAGTACTACTTCAAACCCGGCAACCTCGGCTGGCCGGTCTTCGACACCGCGGCCGGCAAGGTCGGCGTCTACATCTGCTACGACCGCCACTTCCCCGAGGGCTGGCGGCAACTCGGCCTCAACGGCGCCCAGCTGGTCTACAACCCGTCCGCCACGCACCGCGGCCTGTCCGGCTACCTGTGGCGGCTGGAACAGCCGGCGGCCGCCGTCGCCAACGAGTACTTCGTCGCCGCCATCAACCGGGTCGGCGTCGAGGAGTACGGCGACAACGACTTCTACGGCACGAGCTACTTCGTCGACCCGCGCGGGCAGTTCGTGGGGGAGGTCGCCGACGACCGGACCGAGCAACTCCTCGTGCGCGACCTCGACTTCGACGTCATCGACGAGGTGCGGCAGCAGTGGGCCTTCTACCGCGACCGCCGCCCCGACGCCTACGAAGGGCTGGTGCGGCCGTGACCGGGGACCTGCTCGGACGCCACCGGGCCGTGCTCCCCGACTGGCTCGCGCTCTACTACGACCAGCCGATCGAGATCACCCACGGCGAGGGCCGGCACGTCTGGGACGCCGCAGGCAACCGCTATCTGGACTTCTTCGGCGGCATCCTGACCACGATGACCGCGCACGCCCTGCCCGAGGTGACCGAGGCGGTGAGCGAACAGGCCGCGCGGGTCATCCACACCTCCACCCTGTACCTCAACCGGCCGATGGTCGAACTCGCCGAGCGCATCGCCCGGTTGAGCGGCATCCCGGACGCCCGGGTGTTCTTCACCACGTCCGGCACCGAGGCCAACGACACCGCCCTGCTGCTGGCCACGACGTACCGCCGCAGCAACACCGTCCTGGCGATGCGCAACAGCTACCACGGCCGCTCCTTCAGCACCGTCGGCATCACCGGCAACCGCGGCTGGTCACCGACCTCGCTGTCCCCGCTCCAGACGCTGTACGTCCACGGCGGCGTGCGCTCCCGGGGACCGTACGCCGCCCTGGACGACGACGCGTTCGTCGCCGCCTGCGTCGATGACCTCACCGACCTGCTCGGCCACACCCGCCCGCCGGCCGCGTTGATCGCCGAGCCGGTCCAGGGCGTCGGCGGCTTCACCGCCCCGCCGGACGGCCTGTACGCGGCCTTCCGCGAGGTGCTCCACGAACGCGGGATCCTGTGGATCTCCGACGAGGTGCAGACCGGGTGGGGCCGCACCGGCGAGCACTTCTGGGGCTGGCAGGCACACGGCCGCAGCGGCCCGCCCGACATGCTCACCTTCGCCAAGGGCCTCGGCAACGGCATGTCCATCGGCGGTGTCGTCGCCCGCGCCGAGATCATGAACTGCCTCGACGCCCACAGCATCTCCACCTTCGGCGGCACCCAGATCACCATGGCCGCGGGCCTGGCCAACCTCACCCATCTGCTGGAACACGACCTCCAGGGCAACGCGCGCCGGGTCGGCGGACTGCTCATCGAGCGGCTGCGGACCGTCGCCGCGCAGGTGCCGGCCGTGCGTGAGGTGCGCGGGCGCGGACTGATGATCGGCATCGAGGTGGCACGGCCGGGCACCGGCGAGGCGGACCCGCAGGCCGCGGCCGCCGTGCTGGAGGCGGCCCGCGAGGGCGGACTGCTCATCGGCAAGGGCGGCGGGCACGACACCAGCGCCCTGCGCATCGCCCCGCCGCTGTCCCTGACCGTCGCCGAGGCCGAGGAGGGCGCCGCCGTCCTCGAACGCGCGCTGCGCGGTCTGTGACCGCCGTGCCCCGACAGGAGGGACCAGCATGAGCAGCCGTACCGTCGTCCGCGGTGGCCTCGTCGTCACCGCCGCCGACGAGATCCACGCCGACGTCCTGATCGAGGACGGCCGCATCGCCGCCCTCGCCGCCGGCGGCACCCCGGCCGCCGAGGCCTGGACGGCCGAGCGGGTGATCGACGCCACCGGGAAGTACGTCCTCCCGGGCGGCGTCGACGTGCACACCCACATGGAGCTGCCGTTCGGCGGCACCTTCGCCTCCGACACCTTCGAGACCGGCACCCGGGCCGCCGCCTGGGGCGGCACCACCACGATCGTCGACTTCGCGGTGCAGAGCGTCGGCCACACCCTGCGCGAGGGCCTCGACGCCTGGCACGCCAAGGCGGAGGGCAACTGCGCGATCGACTACGGCTTCCACATGATCGTCTCCGATGTGCACGAGGAGATCCTCGCGGAGATGGACCTGCTGGTGGAGGAGGGGGTGACCTCCTTCAAGCAGTTCATGGCCTACCCGGGCGTCTTCTACAGCGACGACGGCCAGATCCTGCGCGCCATGCAGCGCTCCGCCGGCAACGGCGGACTGATCATGATGCACGCCGAGAACGGCATCGCCATCGACGTACTGGTGGAACAGGCGCTGGCCCGGGGCGAGACGGACCCCCGCCACCACGGGGAGGTCCGCAAGGCCCTGCTGGAGGCCGAGGCCACGCACCGCGCCATCCGGCTCGCCCAGGTCGCCGGCGCCCCCCTGTACGTGGTGCACGTCTCGGCCATGGAGGCGGTCGCCGAACTGGCCAGGGCCCGCGCCGACGGGCTCGCCGTCTTCGGCGAGACCTGCCCGCAGTACCTCTTCCTGTCCACCGACGACCTCGCCGGGCCCGGCTTCGAGGGCGCCAAGTACGTGTGCAGCACACCGCTGCGCCCCCGGGAGCACCAGGCCAAGCTGTGGCAGGGGCTCAGGACGAACGACCTCCAGGTGGTCTCCACCGACCACTGCCCCTTCTGCTTCACCGGCCAGAAGGAACTCGGCCGCGGCGACTTCTCCAGGATCCCCAACGGGCTGCCGGGCGTGGAGAACCGCATGGACCTGCTCCACCAGGCCGTCCTCGACGGGCACCTCACCCGCCGGCGCTGGATCGAGACCGCCTGCGCCACCCCGGCCCGGATGTTCGGCATGTACCCGAAGAAGGGCACCATCGCGCCGGGCTCCGACGCCGACGTCGTGATCTACGACCCGCACGCCGAGCAGGTGCTGTCCGCCGCGGAGCACCACATGAACGTCGACTATTCGGCGTACGAGGGCAAGCGCGTCACCGGCCGCGTCGAGACCGTGCTCTCGCGCGGGGTCGCGGTCATCACCGAGCGGGAGTACACCGGGCACGCCGGGCACGGCGTCTACACCCCCCGCTCCACCTGCCAGTACCTCAGCTAGGAGCTGCCCCATGGACTTCGGACTCGTGCTCCAGACCGACCCGCCGGCCTCCCGGGTGGTCTCCCTGATGAAACGCGCCGAACGCAACGGATTCCGGTACGGCTGGACCTTCGACTCGGCCGTGCTCT
This sequence comes from Streptomyces cinereospinus, assembly GCF_042430725.1. Classification (NCBI taxonomy): domain Bacteria; kingdom Bacillati; phylum Actinomycetota; class Actinomycetes; order Kitasatosporales; family Streptomycetaceae; genus Streptomyces; species Streptomyces cinereospinus. Next base: position 27,040 of record NZ_JBHMCY010000049.1, read on the forward strand.
GGCAGGAACCGTTCGTGATCTACAGCCAGATCCTGGCCAACACCAGCAAGCTGACGGTCGGTCCGATGGTCACCAACCCGGGCACCCGGACCTGGGAGGTCACCGCCTCCGCCTTCGCCACCCTCAACGACATGTTCGGCAACCGCACCGTGTGCGGCATCGGGCGCGGCGACTCGGCGATGCGGGTGGCCGGCCGCAAGCCGAACACGCTGGCCCGGATCAGCGAGGCCATGAAGGTCATCCGGGCACTGGGCAGCGGCCGGGAGGCCGACCTGGGCGGCACCGTGATCAGGTTCCCGTGGATCGGACCGGGCGCCCGGCTGCCCGTGTGGATGGCCGCGTACGGGCCCAGGGCCCTGAAGATGGCCGGCGAGGAGGCGGACGGCTTCATCCTCCAACTGGCCGACCTGTATCTCACCGAGTACATGGTCAAGGCGGTCAAGGACGCGGCCGCCGCCGCCGGGCGCGACCCGGCCGACGTGACCGTCTGCGCGGCCGCCCCCGCCTACGTCACCGACGACGACTCGCCCGAGGCGCTCGCGCACGCCCGGGAGCAGTGCCGCTGGTTCGGCGGCATGGTGGGCAACCACGTCGCCGACCTGGTCGCCCGGTACGGCGAGCACTCGTCGGCCGTTCCCGGCGAACTCACCGCCTACGTCAAGGCCCGCCAGGGCTACGACTACGCCCACCACGGGCGCAGCGGACACCCCGACACCCGGTTCGTGCCCGACGAGATCGTCGACCGGTTCTGCGTCATCGGGCCGGTGGAGCGGCACGTCGAGAAGCTCACCGCGCTGCGCGCGCTGGGCGTCGACCAGTTCGCCGTCTACGACATGCACGACGCGCAGGAGAGGGTGGTCGACGCCTACGGCGCCCACGTCATCCCCGCGGTCCGCGCCTGAACAGGCCACCGCCGCTCACCCCAGCGGGCGTCGGGGGACGCCGCACCGCCCGCCGCCGCGGCCCGCACCCTCGACGGTGCGGCGGGCCGCGGCGCTACAGCGCCGCCGCGGCCTCCTTGGCCGCCTTGATCGCGCCCCTGTTCATCTCGTCCGAGCCGGGCGCGTCCTGCGACTCGAAGTCGGAGCCGTTGTACGTCACGACCACCAGCGCGTTGGCCGCCCGCACGACCACCACGGCCTCGCGGGTCCGCTGGTCGCCCTCGGTGGTGAGGTTCACGACGGAGTAGGCGGCGTCGCCCACCCCGGGGACGGCACCGCCGCCGCTCTTCTCCTCGATCCGCTGCTCGTACTGCCGCCGCGCCTCGTCGTCCGAGTCGCTGATCTCGAAGGAGACGTCCAGCCAGCGGTAGTCGTAGCCCTTCAGGGCGTTCCAGGAGCAGGTGCGCCGGACCGAGCTGTCCGTGGAGTCGATCTCCCTCCCGGCGGTTCTGGCGCCGGGCACCAGCGACGTGATCGTCTCCTCGGCGAGGCTGCCGCACGGCGCCGGCGCCTCGGTGTACGTCTTCGGCGCGGCCGTCGACGACGGTGCCGTCGCGGGCTGGGTGCCGGTCCGGTCCACCGCCCTGTCCTGGGCGGCGGGGGCGGCGGACTCCGGGCCGGAGGTGAGGACCCAGCCCGCGCAGGCGAGCACGGCGACCGGGGTCAGACGCGCGGTGAGGGCGAGCGGCAGAGGAAGAGAACGCACGGCGCACTTCTCGTGGGGGACGGTGCGGAGGGAGTCCGCACTGCGGACGGGACGCCAGTGTCACACGTCTGTCCGTGGGGCGGAAGTGCCAACTCGTTCCGTACCTGAGCGGTAACTGAGGCCTACCGCCGACGCGTTGTGTGCCCCGTTATGTCCGCGGCGCGCCATGCGGCGCCCCCCTCTTCACCAGGGGGCCCAACTGGCCGCGCGGGCCGAGGAGTCGGAGCCGGCGACCGCGCACGGCGGACGGCCCGCGCCAAACGCGGCGTCCGACGGACCCCGCCGCCCACTGCGTACGATCACCTGACCCGCCGTCGTACGACGAGGAGTCCGCCCGTGTTCACCACCCGGCCCACCCTCCAGGGCACCTTCGGCATGGTGTCCGCCACCCACTGGCTCGCCTCGCAGTCCGCGATGGCCGTGCTGGAGGACGGCGGCAACGCCTACGACGCGGCCGTGGCCGCGGCGTTCGTGCTGCACGTCGTCGAGCCGCACCTCAACGGGCCCGCCGGAGAGGTGCCCGTCCTGATCGCGCCCGCGGACGGTCCGGTGCGGGTGCTGTGCGGGCAGGGCGTGGCACCCGCCGGGGCGAGCGTCGCCCACTACCGGGGGCTCGGTCTCGACCTGGTCCCCGGCACCGGGCCGCTCGCCGCCGCCGTCCCGGGCGCCTTCGACGCCTGGATGCTGCTGCTGCGCGACCACGGCACCAAGCCGCTCGCGGACGTCCTGAAGTACGCCGTCGGGTACGCCGAGCACGGGCACGCGCCCGTGGAACGCGTCGGCGAGACCGTCGAGACCGTGCGCGAGCTGTTCGAGACGGAGTGGACCTCGTCGGCGGAGATCTACCTGCCGGACGGCAGGCCCCCGCGCCCCGGCCGGCTGCTGCGCAACCCCGCGCTCGCCGCCACCTGGCGGCGGCTGCTCGCCGAGTCCGCCGGGGCGGGGGACCGGGAGGCGCAGATCGAGGCCGCGCGCCGGGTGTGGCGCACCGGCTTCGTCGCCGAGGCGCTGGCCCGGCAGGCGGCACGGCCCACGCTGGACACCAGCGGCGAGCGCCACACCGGCACCCTCACGGCCGACGACCTGGCCGGCTGGTCCGCCGGGTACGAGGCGCCGGCCACGTACGACTGGAACGGCTGGACGGTGTGCAAGGCCGGGCCCTGGAGCCAGGGCCCGGTGCTGCTCCAGCAACTCGCCCTGCTGCCGGACGACGTGCCGGAGTACGGCTCCGCGGACTACGTGCACCTGCTGATCGAGGGCTGCAAGCTCGCCATGGCCGACCGGGAGGCCTGGTACGGCGACGCGCGCGAGGTGCCGCTGGAGGACCTGCTGTCCCCGGCGTACGCCGCACAGCGGCGCGGACTGGTCGGCGACCGGGCCTCGCACGAGCTGCGGCCGGGGTACCCGGGCGGGCGCACCCCGCGGCTGTGCGCCCACGCGCACGAGGTCGCCGAGGGCGGGGCGGGCGTCAGCCCGATGGGGGCGGGGGAGCCGACGGTCGCCAGGAGCCCGACGTCCCCGGTGCCCGGCGAGCCCGAGATCTCCGGCGACGGCGGCACCCGCGGCGACACCTGCCACCTGGACGTCGTCGACCGGTGGGGCAACATGGTCGCCGCCACCCCCAGCGGAGGCTGGCTGCAGTCCAACCCGGTCGTGCCCGAGCTGGGCTTCCCGCTCGGCACGCGGTTGCAGATGACGTGGCTGGAGGAGGACCTGCCGAACTCGCTCACGCCCGGACGGCGGCCGCGCACCACGCTCACCCCGTCGGTCGCACTGCGGGACGGCGTGCCGGTGCTGGCGTTCGGCACGCCCGGCGGGGACCAGCAGGACCAGTGGCAGCTGCACTTCTTCCTGGCCCTCGCCCTGCGCCCCCCGGTCCGCGGCGGACTCGACCTCCAGGGCGCGATCGACGCCCCGAACTGGCACAACGACAGCTTCCCCGGCTCCTTCCACCCGCGCGGGATGCGCCCGGGCAGCGTGACGGTCGAGGGCCGGACGGCCCCGGAGGTCGTCGCGGGACTGCGGCGGCGCGGCCACCTCGTCACGGTGGGCGGGGACTGGTCGGAGGGGCGGCTGTGCGCGGTGGCGCGGGATCCGGGGACGGGCGTGCTGTCGGCGGCGGCGAATCCGCGCGGGATGCAGGGGTATGCGGTAGGCCGGTGATCAACGGCGGCCGACGCCGGGAGTTCATCCCGATTCCCCCCGGCATACACCGGTCCGGCGGGGATTGTCAGTGCCGCGTGCTCTCATGGAAGGCATGAACGACGACATGGAAACCATCGACGAGTTTCTCGTACGCCACTCGGCCGATGTCGAAGAGGCGCTGCGCAAGGCCGCCGCGGCCGAGATCATGCCGCGTTTCCGGCAGCTGGCCGAGCACGAGGTCGAGCGCAAGAGCGGGCCGCACGACCTGGTGACGGACGCAGACCGCCTGGCCGAGCGGTATCTCACCGAGGCGCTCGGCGCGCTGCTGCCCGGTTCCGTGGTGGTCGGCGAGGAGGCCGTGCACGCCAACCCGGCGTCCTACGCGGCGATACGCGGCGACGCCCCGGTCTGGATCGTCGACCCCGTCGACGGCACCCGGCAGTTCGTGCACGGCGACGACGGCTTCTGCACCCTGGTCGCGCTCGCGCACCGCGGTGTCGTGCTGGCCTCGTGGACCTACGCGGCCGCCCGCGACCAGCTGGCCACGGCCGTCCGCGGCCGGGGCGCCTTCCTCGACGGCGTGCGGCTGTTCGCCGGGCCGCCCACGCCGGGCCGTGACCTGCGGATCGCCACCTCCCACCCGGACTACACCACCCCCGAGGAGAAGCGCGCGCTGCTCGGTCTGCGGACGGACGGCGTCGCCCCGCGCGCGTGCGGTTCGGCCGGTCTGGAGTATCTCGCCGTCGCCCGGGGCGAGTCGGACGCCGTCGCGTTCTCCTGGGAGGCCGCCTGGGACCACGCGGCGGGCCTGCTGCTGGTCGAGGAGGCGGGCGGCGCGCACCTGACCCGCACCGGCGAGCCGTTCCGCATCACGGGCGGCAACCCCCTGCCGTTCACCGCGGCCCGGGACGCGGCCACGGCCCGGCAGGTGGTGGCGCTGCTGGCGTCGGGGGTCTGAGTGCCGGCCCGCCGTCCCGGGAGGACCGCCGCCGGGGGCCCGTCGCGGTGGGGTGTCAGCCCCCCGGCATATCCTGATCCTGAGTGGCCATCGGCTGACGAAGGAGTCCGAAGGTGCCGTCGATGCTCGATGCGGTCGTGGTGGGTGCGGGGCCGAACGGACTGACCGCCGCCGTGGAGCTGGCCCGCCGCGGCTTCTCCGTGGCGGTGTTCGAAGCCCGGGACACGATCGGCGGCGGCGCCCGCACCGAGGAGCTCACGCTCCCGGGCTTCCGTCACGACCCGTGCTCCGCGGCCCACCCCCTGGGCATCAACTCCCCGGCGTTCCGGGCACTCCCGCTGGAGCGCTACGGCCTTCAGTGGCTGCACCCCGAGCTGCCCATGGCCCACCCCTTCCCCGACGGCACCGCAGCGGTCCTGTCCCGCTCGGTCGGGGAGACGGCGGCCTCCCTCGGGCCCCGCGACGCGGGCGCCTACCGCAGGCTGGTCGAGCCGTTCCTGCCCCGGTGGGACACCCTGGCCCGCGATTTCATGTCCCTGCCGCTGACCGCGCTGCCCCGCGACCCGGTGACCCTCGCCCGCTTCGGCCTGGCCGGGCTGCCCCCGTCGACCTGGCTGACCCGCCGATTCCGCGACGAGGCGGCCAAGACCCTCTTCGCCGGCCTCGTCGCCCACGTCATGGCCCCGCTCAGCTCCTTCGCCACCAGCGCGATCGGCCTGGTCTTCGCGCTCGCCGCGCACGCCCGGGGCTGGCCGGTGGCCCGGGGCGGCTCGCAGTCCCTCTCGGACGCGCTCGCCGCGTACCTCACCGACCTCGGCGGCACGATCCACACCGACTACGAGGTCAAGCGCCTGGACGACCTGCCGCCCGCGCGCGCGTACGTCTTCGACACCTCGCCCACCGCCCTCGCCCGCATCGCGGGCTTCGGCCGCTACTACGAGGGCTACCGCTACGGTCCCGGCGTCTTCAAGATCGACTACGCGCTGGACGGCCCGGTGCCGTGGACCGCCGAGGAACCGCGCAGGGCCGGGACCGTGCAGATCGGCGCGGACAGCGCGGAGATCGGCGCCGCGCTGCGCGCGGTGTCCCGCCAGGGCCGGGCGCCCGAGCGCCCGTTCCTCATCACCGTCCAGCCCAGTGTCGTGGACCCCACCCGCGCCCCCGGCGGCCGGCAGGTCTTCTGGGCGTACGGCCACGTCCCCGGCGGCTGGACCGGGGACCTCACCGACGCCGTCGAACGCCAGCTGGAGCGTTTCGCCCCGGGCTTCCGCGACCGCGTCCTGGCCCGCGCCACCGCCGGCCCGCCCGAGCTGGCCGCGCGCAACGCCAACTACGTCGGCGGTGACATCGCCTCCGGCGCGGTCAGCGGACTGCAGACCGTGCTGCGCCCCAGGCCGACCCTGTTCCCGTACCGCACCCCGCACCCGGCCGTGTACCTCTGCTCCTCGGCGACCCCGCCGGGACCGGGCGTGCACGGCATGTCGGGGCACAACGCGGCGAAGGCCGTCTGGAGGAGGCTGCGGCAGACATGACCCCCGCCATCAGGTACGTCCGGGGCGACATCACCGAGCAGAGCGCCGACGCGATCGTCAACGCGGCCAACTCCTCGCTGCTCGGCGGCTCGGGCGTGGACGGCGCCATCCACCGGCGCGGCGGCCCCGCCATCCTGGAGGAGTGCCGCGGGCTGCGCGCCTCCTCCTACGGCAAGGGCCTGCCGACCGGGCAGGCGGTGGCCACCACGGCGGGCGACCTGGACGCCCGCTGGGTGATCCACACCGTGGGACCCGTCCACTCCGCACAGGAGGACCGCTCCGCGCTGCTGGCCTCCTGCTACCGCCAGTGCCTGCGCGTCGCCGACGAGCTGGGCGCCCGCAGCGTCGCGTTCCCGGCCGTCTCCGCGGGCGTCTTCGGCTGGCCGGTGGACGACGCCGCGCGGATCGCGGTCGAGACGGTGCGGACCACGCCCACGGCGGTCGAGGAGGTCACCTTCGTGCTCTTCGACCAGCGCGCGTACGAGGCGTTCGCGGGCCGGGCGCACTGAGCGCACCGCCCGCCGGCAGCCGCCCCGCGACCGCCGGACCGGCCCCCGCCGGGGGCCCGCACCGTGTCCGCGTGTCGGGTGCCGCATGGTGGAAACCCGTACCACCACAGGGCGACGAGACCCCCGTGGCGGAAGGGGAGCACATGCGTTTCCATGACCGCGCGCACGCCGGTCGGGAACTGGCCGGGCATCTGCGCATCCTGCAGGAGAAGGGGACACTCCCGGACCCCGTGGTCCTCGCCCTGCCCCGCGGCGGCGTCACGGTGGCCCGGGAAGTGGCACGGGCCCTCGGCGCACCGCTGGACGTGCTGGTGGTCCGCAAGATCGGCGCGCCGTTCCAGGAGGAGTTCGGGGTCGGCGCCATCGCGGGCGACGAACCGCCGTTGTTCGACACCCGGGCGCTGGACCAGCTGGGCCTGAACGAGGCCGACCTGGCCCCGGTCGTGGCCCGGGAGCGGGCTGAGCTGCACCGCAGGGAACAGCGGTACCACCGGGACCGGCCCGCCGCCGAACTGCGCGGACGGACCGCCATCCTCGTCGACGACGGACTGGCCACCGGTTCGACCGCCCGGGCCGCCGTGCGGGCGGTGCGGCACCGGGAGCCCGAGCGGGTGGTCGTCGCCGCGCCGGTCTGCTCGCACGAGGCCGTGGAGCTGCTGCGCGCCGAGGCCGACGACGTGGTGTGCCTGCTGCGGCCGAGCCCGTTCCACGCGGTCGGCCTCTGGTACGACGACTTCGAACAGCTGACGGACGAGGACGTGCTGGAAGCACTGCACGGCAGCTGACCCGGCGGCCCCAGGAGGTGTCCATGACCAGGCAGGTACGCGACGTGATGTCACCGGGCACGGCGTCGGTCGAGCCCATGACCACGGTGGCCCGCGCCGCCCGGGTCATGCGGGACCGGGACATCGGCGACGTGCTGGTGGCCTACGGCCGCGATCTGTTCGGCGTGCTCACCGACCGCGACATCGCGATCCGGGCGGTCGCCGAGGCCCGCGACCCCTGCATCACCCCGGTCGGATCGCTGTGCACCCGCCCCCCTGTGGTGACCGTGGCGGCGGACGACACCACCGACCACGCCGTCGCGCTGATGCGGCAGCACGCCGTGCGCAGGCTGCCCGTCGTCGACCGCGAGGGCCACCCGGTCGGTGTGGTCAGCCTGGGCGACCTCGCCGCCTGCGAGGACCCGCACTCCGCGCTGGCGGACATCAGCCGGGCGGCCCCCAACCACTGACCGCACCGGCGCGGGCGAGCCGAGACCGGCGTCATGGCCCCCGGTGTGGCGACGAGCCCGGGCGGGGTGGAAGAATCCCTTGCACCACACCGGCCCTTGCACCACACCGGAAGGGATCTGACGCATGGACGAGCAGGACGAGCGCTTCGACGTCGTCGTTCTGGGAGCGGGACCCGGCGGGTACGTCGCCGCCGTCCGTGCCGCCCAGCTGGGCAGGCGGGTGGCCGTGGTGGAGGAGAAGTACTGGGGCGGCGTCTGCCTGAACGTCGGCTGCATCCCCACCAAGGCCCTGCTGCGCAACGCCGAGCTCGCGCACATCGTCACCCGCGAGGCCAGGACCTTCGGCATCAGGGTCGACGGCGAGGTCTCCTTCGACTACGGCGAGGCGTTCCGGCGCAGCCGCCGGGTCGCGGACGGCCGGGTCAGGGGCGTCCACTACCTGATGAAGAAGAACAAGATCACCGAGTACGACGGCCGGGGCACCTTCCTCGACCCGCACACGCTCCGGGTCACCGACCGCGAGGGCAACGTCCGCACCCTCGGCTTCGACCACTGCGTCATCGCCACCGGCGCCACGCCCAGACTGCTGCCCGGCACCCGCCGCACCGCGCGCGTCGTGACGTACGAGGAGCAGATCCTCACCGAGGACCTGCCGCGGTCGGTCGTCATCGCGGGCGCCGGCGCGATCGGCGTCGAGTTCGCGTACGTGCTGCACAACTACGGCGTGCAGGTCACCGTCGTGGAGTTCCTGGACCGGGTCGCCCCCACGGAGGACGCCGACGTCTCCGCCGAACTGGCCCGTCAGTACCGCAGGCTGGGCATCGACGTGATGACCTCGACCCGCGTCGACGCCCTCGACGAGTCCGGTCCGCAGGTCCGGGTCACGGTCACCGCCGAGGACGGCTCGCAGCAGGTGCTGGAGGCCGACAAGGTGCTCCAGGCGATCGGTTTCGCGCCCAACGTCACCGGATACGGCCTGGAGCACACCGGCGTCCGCGTCACCGAGCGCGGCGCGATCGACGTCGACGGCCGGTGCCGCACCTCCGTGCCGCACATCTACGCCATCGGTGACGTCACCGCGAAGCTCATGCTCGCGCACACCGCCGAGGCCATGGGCGTGGTCGCCGCCGAGACGATCGCGGACGCCGAGACGAGGGAACTCGACTACGCGATGATCCCGCGCGCCACCTACTGCCGGCCGCAGATCGCCAGCTTCGGCTACACCGAGGCGCAGGCCCGCGAGCGGGGCTACGACGTCAAGGTGGCGACGTTCCCGTTCACGGCCAACGGCAAGGCGCACGGCCTCGGCGACACCACCGGCTTCGTGAAGCTGATCAGCGACGCCCGGTACGGCGAGCTCATCGGCGGTCACCTGATCGGCCCGGACGTCACCGAGCTGCTGCCCGAGCTGACCCTGGCCCAGCAGTGGGACCTCACCGTGCACGAGGTCGCGCGCAACGTGCACGCCCACCCGACGCTGGGCGAGGCGGTCAAGGAGGCGGTGCACGGGCTGGCCGGCCACATGATCAACATGTGAGCGCCCGGCGCCACCCGGTCGGCGCAGCCCGGATGGCGGCGCCCGGCGGGCGACCGGAGGCTGGGAGTCACCCACCTGGGGAAACCGCGAGACCCCCGGGGACGCCCACACCGGGTCACCTGCCCGGGTACGGAAGGGACGACCGTCATGGCCCAGCACGCTGCACACCAGACGGAAAGCACGCGCACCGCTCCGACGGCCCGCCGCGAGGGCTGGGTGACCGGCGGCGTCACGTTCGCCGGTGTGCTGATGCTGTGCGGCGGAGTGCTGGCGGTGCTCCAGGGCATCGCCGCGATCGCCGAGGACGACGTGTACGCCAGCGTCGGCGCGTACGTCTACGAGCTGGACCTCACCGGCTGGGGCTGGATCCACCTGGTCGTGGGCGTCCTGGTCGCCGTGACCGGCTGGGGCCTGCTCATGGGGGCGGCGTGGGCGCGGTTCGCGGGTATCACCCTGGCCGCGCTCAGCCTGGTGCTGCAGTTCCTCTTCCTGCCGTACCAGCCCGTCTGGTCGGTCGTCCTGATGGCGATCGACGTGTTCGTGATCTGGGCCCTGGCCTCCTGGCGGGAAGCCCCCCGCTGACCCGCCCGGCCCGCACCGCCGCCGCCGTCCCCGACGGCGGCGGCCGCGCGTCCGGGGGTTCCGGCCGGAGCACTCCGGCGCGGGCGTCCGGCGGACGCCCTACTCCGCGGCGTCGCTGATGCCCAGCCGCAGGTGCTCCACGTGGTACACGGCCTGGTCGAGGAGTTCGGCGACATGGTGGTCGTGCAGCGCGTAGACGATCGACCGGCCGCGCCGCTCGCCGACCACCAGCCCGAGGTTGCGCAGCAGCCGCAACTGGTGCGAACAGGCCGACTGCTCCATGCCCACCTCCGCGGCCAGCTCGGTGGCCGGCAGCGGCCCCTTGCGCAACCGCGCCAGGATCAGCAGACGGGACGGCGTGGACAGGGCCTGGAGGGTGGTGGCCACCTTGGCGACGTTGGCCTCGTCCAGGCGTACGCGCCCGACGGCTGCGGTGGTGGCGGCTCCGTGACCCATGACCGATATCGTACCCCCCGCATATGAACGCATGAATGACTCTTCATGTGTTCCTGTATGGTGGCCCGCGTGTCCGCGACTCTCGCGCCGCGCACGGCGCCCCCTGCCCGCACCGCCACGGCCCCCCGCCGCCGCACCCGCGTCCTCGCCCTGCCCGAGGCGCGCTGGGCGCTGGCCGCGCTGGTGGCCTTCCTGCTCGCCCTCGCCCTCGACCTGGGCGGTGCCCCCGCCTGGGCGTCCGGCCCGCTGTACGCCGCCGCGTACGCCACCGGCGGCTGGGAGCCGGCGCTGGAGGGCCTGCGCGCGCTGCGCGAGAAGACCCTCGACGTCGACCTGCTGATGATCGTCGCGGCGCTGGGCGCGGCGGCGATCGGGCAGGTCCTCGACGGCGCCCTGCTGATCGTCATCTTCGCCACGTCCGGCGCGCTGGAGGCGCTGGCCACCGCCCGCACCGCCGACTCGGTGCGCGGACTGCTCGACCTGGCTCCCGCCACCGCGACCCGGCTGACGGCCGACGGCCGCGAGGAGACCGTGCCGACGGCCGGGCTCGCCGTCGGCGACCTGCTGCTGATCCGGCCGGGGGAGCGGATCGGCGCCGACGGCAGGGTGCTGGACGGCACCAGCGAGGCCGACCAGGCCACCATCACCGGCGAGCCCCTGCCGGTGGTCAAGCGCCCCGGCGACGAGGTCTTCGCGGGCACCCTCAACGGCACCGGCGCGCTGCGCGTCCGCGTCGGGCGCGACCCCGCCGACTCGGTGATCGCCCGGATCGTGACGCTGGTCGAGGAGGCCTCCCGGACCAAGGCGCCGACGCAGCTGTTCATCGAGAAGGTCGAACAGCGCTACGCGGTCGGGGTGGTGGCCGCGACGCTCGCCGTCTTCGCCGTGCCGCTGGCCTTCGGCGCGGACCTCACGGACGCGCTGCTGCGGGCGATGACCTTCATGATCGTCGCCTCGCCGTGCGCGGTCGTGCTGGCGACCATGCCGCCGCTGCTGTCCGCGATCGCCAACGCCGGCCGGCACGGCGTGCTGGTGAAGTCGGCGGTGGCGATGGAGCGGCTCGGCGAGGTCGACACCGCGGCGCTCGACAAGACGGGCACCCTGACCGAGGGCGCCCCGGAGGTGACGGACGTACGGCCGCTGCCGGGCTCCGGTCTCGACGAGGACGGGCTGCTGGCGCTCGCCGCGGCGGCCGAGCATCCCAGCGAGCACCCGCTGGCGCGGGCGATCGTGACCGCGGCGCGGGGCAGGGGCCTGGCCGTCGCGGCCGCCGAGGCCTTCACGGCCCTGCCCGGAGTGGGCGTCACGGCCGTGGTGGCCGGGCACGAGGTGCGGGTGGGCCGTGCGGAAGCGGACGCCGGCCGGGACGACGGCGCCACCGTCGTACGGGTGGTCCGCGACGGCACACCGGTGGGCACCCTCGCCCTCACCGACCGCCTCCGCCCCGACGCCCCGGCGACCACCGCCGCCCTCACCGCCCTGACCGGCGCCGCGCCCGTCCTGCTCACCGGCGACAACGCGCACACCGCCGCCCGTGTCGCCGCGGCCACCGGCCTCACGGACGTCCGGGCGGACCTGCTGCCCGAGGACAAGGTCAAGGCCGTGCGCGAGCTTCAGGACAGCGGCCGCAAGGTGCTCTTCGTCGGCGACGGCGTCAACGACGCGCCCGCCCTCGCCGCCGCGCACTCCGGCGTGGCGATGGGGCGCGCGGGCTCCGACCTGGCGCTGGAGACGGCCGACGCCGTCGTCGTACGCGACGAACTCGTCACCGTCCCGGCGGTCGTCCGGCTGTCCCGGGCCGCCCGCCGGCTGGTCGTCCAGAACCTGGTCGTCGCCGGTACGTTCATCACCGTGCTGGTGGTCTGGGACCTGGCCGGCCATCTGCCGCTGCCGCTCGGGGTCGCCGGGCACGAGGGCTCGACCGTGCTGGTCGGGCTGAACGGGCTGCGGCTGCTGCGCGAGTCCGCCTGGCGATCCGGGGCGGTCCAGGACAGCGGAGATTGATGTCGGATTCTCGCCAGCACCGGCCCGTCCGGTGCTCGATGCTGGACGCATGCAGAAGGGGATGCACACCGACACCGAGCGCTGTCTGAGGGCCGTACAGTCCAAGGACGGGCGTTTCGACGGCTGGTTCTTCACCGCCGTCAGGACCACCGGGATCTACTGCCGGCCGAGCTGCCCGGTGGTACCGCCCAAGCCGGAGAACATGGTGTTCCACCCGAGCGCGGCGGCCTGCCAGCAGGCCGGCTTCCGGGCGTGCAAGCGCTGCCGCCCGGACACCAGCCCCGGCTCCCCGGAGTGGAACCGGCGCGCCGACCTGGTGGCCCGCGCCATGCGGCTGATCGCGGACGGCGTGGTGGACCGCGAGGGCGTCACCGGACTCGCCGCCCGGCTCGGCTACAGCGCCCGGCAGACCGAACGCCAGCTGCTCGCCGAGCTGGGCGCGGGCCCGCTCGCCCTGGCCCGCGCCCAGCGCGCCCAGACCGCCCGGCTGCTCATCGAGACCACCGCGCTGCCCATGGCGCAGATCGCCTTCGCCGCGGGCTTCTCCGCCATCCGCACCTTCAACGACACCGTCCGCGAGGTCTACGCCCTCACCCCCGGCGAGCTGCGTGCCCGCGCGCCGAAAGGACCCGCCGGGGGCACCCCGGGCGCCCTCCCGCTGCGCCTGCCCTTCCGCGCCCCGCTCAACCCGGACAACCTCTTCGGCCACCTCGCCGCCACCGCCGTGCCCGGCGTGGAGGAGTGGCGCGACGGCGCCTACCGGCGCACCCTCCGCCTGCCCTACGGCCACGGCATCGCGGCGCTCGCCCCGCGCCCCGACCACATCGCCTGCCGCCTCACCCTCAGCGACCTGCGCGACCTGCCCGTCGCCATCAGCCGCTGCCGCCGGATGCTCGACCTGGACGCCGACCCGGTCGCGGTCGACGACCAGCTGCGCACGGACCCGGTCCTCGCCCCGCTGGTCGACAAGGCGCCCGGCCGGCGCGTCCCGCGCACGGTCGACGAGGCCGAGTTCGCCGTCCGGGCCGTCCTCGGCCAGCAGGTCTCCACGGCCGCCGCCCGCACCCACGCCGCCCGGCTGGTCACCGCGCACGGCGAGCCGGTCGACGACCCCGAGGGCGGGCTCACCCATCTGTTCCCGGCGCCCGAGGCGCTGGCCGCCGTCGACCCCGAGTCGCTCGCCATGCCCCGCACCCGGCGCAGGACCCTCACGACCCTCGTCGGCCACCTCGCCGACGGCTCACTGCGGCTGGGCGTGGAGAGCGACTGGCCGCAGACCCGCGCGCGGCTGCTGGCCCTGCCCGGCTTCGGCCCCTGGACCGCCGACGTCATCGCGATGCGCGCCCTCGGCGACCCGGACGCCTTCCTCCCCACCGACCTCGGTGTCCGCCGCGCGGCGGGGGAGCTGGGCCTGCCCGCCACGCCGGCCGCGCTCACCGCGCGCGCGGCGGCCTGGCGCCCGTGGCGGGCGTACGCCGTGCAGTACCTGTGGGCGACCGACAGCCACCCGATCAACTTCCTTCCCGTGTGAGGACCCCCATGCGACAGCACACCGTCGTCGACAGCCCGTACGGCCCCCTCACCCTCGTCGCCGAGGACGGCCGGCTGTGCGGCCTGTACATGACCGACCAGCGTCACCGCCCGGCGCAGGAGACCTTCGGAGCACGCGACGACAGGCCCTTCGGCGAGCCGGTCGACCAGCTCACGGCCTACTTCGCGGGCGAGCTGGAGGAGTTCACGCTCGACCTGCGCCTGATCGGCACCCCGTTCCAGCGCTCCGTCTGGGACCAGCTGCGCCGCATCCCCTACGGCGAGACCCGCTCCTACGGCGAACTGGCCGAGGCCCTGGGCAACCCGCAGGCCTCCCGCGCGGTCGGCCTCGCCAACGGCCGCAACCCCATCGGCATCATCGTCCCCTGCCACCGCGTGATCGGCACCGGCGGCGGCCTCACCGGCTACGGCGGCGGCCTGGAACGCAAGCAGCGCCTGCTGGACCACGAACGCGGCGCGGCCCTCTTCTGATCCACCTGGTGCCGCAGCAGCTTCGGCAGCGCGGTCCCGGTCGGCTCGCGGATCACCTCGTCGGCGCGGTCGTCGTCCGGCGTCGGCTCGGCGTCGACGACGACGAGCCGGGCGCCGTGGCCGGCGGCGACGCCCGCGAGGCCGGCGGCGGGCTGGACCTGGAGGCTGCTGCCGACGGCGACGAAGACCTGGCAGGCCTTGGTGACGGCGACGGCCTGGCCCAGTCGGACATGGCTCCGAGGGGATGGGCGGCACCGGGCGGGCCGGCGGCCCCCGTCTGCCGCTAGGGTCCGCGCATGGCAAGGATCAATGTCGCGCTCGACGCCGGACTCGTCGTCGAGGCCATGGTGCTCGCGGGCGTCGGCACCCCGCAGGACGCGGTGGAACTCGTCCTGCGCGACTACGTCGAGCGCGGCCACCGCACGGAGGCCAGGACCGCCCGGCGGGACGAGGCACTGCGCGAGGCCGACGCCAGGCCGCGCGACGTGGAGGGCTGACGCCGCGCCGCCTCAGGCGACCCGGTGGCCGTTCTCCAGCTCGACCGTCTGCGCGCCGTTCACCAGGGCGTCGAGAGCGGCGACCACACGGCGGCCCGTGGCGCCGGGCAGGTGGTCCGGCAGCTCGGCGGGTGTGACGAACCGCCACGACAGCAGCTCCTCCTCCTGGAGCCGGATCGCCTTGATGTCCTCCTCGCCCAGTACTCCGCCGTCGTAGAGGTACGCCACCAGCGGCGGCCGGGCCGTCCCGTGCACCCAGTCGACGGCGAGCAGCCGGCCGAGTTCGCGGTCCAGGCCGATCTCCTCCGCGGTCTCGCGGCGGGCGCCCTGCCGGGGGGTCTCGCCGTCGTCCGACTCGATCGTGCCGCCCGGCAGCGCCCAGCCCTCGCGGTAGTTGGGCTCGACGAGCAGCACCCGGCCCTCGGCGTCCCGGAAGAGCGCGGCGGCACCGGCGAGCACGCGGGGCAGGCCGGCGATGTACGTGGCGAAGTCAGGAGTGGTCACCCTGGACAGGGTAGCCAGCCACGGGACCGCCCTCAGCGGCGCACGGCACCTCACGGCAGCCGGCCCGCGCCCGCCTCCGCCCCGCGCCCGCGCCCGCCTCCGCCCCGCGCCCGCCCTGGACGCGCCGCCCCGGCCGCCGATCGCGCCGCCCGGCCGTTCTCAGGCCTCCGCCTGCGCCAGCCGCAGGGTCCGTTCCGCCAGTTCGCTGATGCGGACCCCGTCGAAGCCGAAGACCGCGCTGCGCACCGTGTCCTCCAGCGGGTCCTTCCACTGGCCCCCGATCGCCTCCGCCCCGGTCAGCACTCCGGCCACCGAACCCGCCGTGGCGCCGTTGGAGTCGGTGTCCAGGCCGCCGCGGACGGTGAGGGCGATGGTGCGGGTGAAGTCGCCGTCGCCGTACAGCAGCCCGGCGGTGAGCACGGCGGCGTTCGGGACGGTGTGGATCCAGCCCAGCCCGGCGGTCTCCTCGGCCACCGTGGTGAGGGTGTCCTCCCACGGCATGCGGGTCTCGTGCAGCGCGACGACCCGGCGGACCGTGCGGGCCAGACGGCTGCTCGCCGGGACGACGGCCAGCGCCTCGTCCAGCGCCCGCCGGACGGTGGGCGCGGTGAACGCCGCGGAGATCAGCGCCGCCGCCCACATCGCGCCGTAGACGCCGTTGCCGGTGTGCGACAGCACCGCGTCCCGGCGGGCCAGCGCGGCGGCCCGGCGGGGCGCGCCGGGGGAGGTCCAGCCGTAGATGTCGGCCCGGATCAGCGCGCCGATCCACTCCTGGTACGGGTTGTCGTACGTCGCCGTCAGCGGCGGCTTCAGACCGCTCGCCAGGTTCCGGTACGCCGCCCGCTCGGCCGTGAAGGTCTGCAGGTACGGCAGCCGCAGCAGCCACAGGTCGCCGACCTGCTCGGTGCTGAAGCCGAAACCGTGCGTCTCCAGCAGGTCCAGGCCGAGGATGGCGTAGTCGACGTCGTCGTCGCGGCAGCTGCCGTGGATCCGGCCGCGGACGCACTGGCGCCACTCGGGGCGCAGGTCGATGGCGCCGCCGCCGGGCGGCGGCGCGGGGATGTAGTCGGTGAGCGGCAGCGCGGAGGTCTGCCGCAGGTAGTCGTCGATGCGGTCCCGCGTCCACAGGTCGCCCTGCTCGACCGGTTTGCCGAGCATGTTGCCCGCGATCCGGCCCAGCCAGCCCCCGAGGACGCGGTCGGCGAGCTCTGGCTCGGTGCCCACAGGGGTCATAGCTCAGGTCTACCCACTTCCGGCCGCCGCCACAGACCGCGCTCAGCCGGTTGCCAGGGGTTCCGCGGACCGGGCGGGGGCATGACGGCGGAGGTGCGCCGCGGTTAAGGTCGCAGCTGCGCGACTGGTCCGACGTGCGCGGGGCCCGGAGAGCGAGGGGAGGACAAGGTGGCTGACGCTGTGGACGGCGCCCGCGGGGTGCTCATCGCCGCGGACAAGTTCAAGGGGTCGCTGACGGCCGTGCAGGTCGCCGAGCGGGTGACGGCGGGACTGCGCCGCGTCCTGCCGGACCTGGCCGTCGAGGCGCTGCCCGTCGCCGACGGCGGCGACGGGACCGTGGACGCGGCGGTCGCGGCCGGTTTCGAGCGACGCGAGGTACGGGTCGCGGGGCCCCTGGGCGAGGAGGTCACGGCGGCGTTCGCGCTGCGCGGCGGCACCGCGGTGGTGGAGATGGCCGAGGCGAGCGGGCTGCGGCGGCTGCCGGCCGGGGTCTTCGCCCCGCTGACGGCCTCCACCTACGGGTCCGGCGAGCTGCTGCGGGCCGCCCTCGGCGCCGGCGCGCGCACGATCGTCCTCGGGGTCGGGGGCAGCGCGACCACGGACGGCGGCGCCGGGATGCTGGCCGCGCTCGGCGCGCGGTTCCTGACGGCCGACGGGGAGCCGGTCGCGCCGGGCGGCGGGGGGCTGGGCGCGCTGGCGTCCGCGGACCTGTCGGGGCTGGACGCGCGGCTCTCCTCGGTCGAGCTGGTGCTCGCCGGCGACGTCGACAACCCGCTGACCGGTCCCGCGGGCGCGCCCGCGGTGTACGGGCCGCAGAAGGGCGCCTCGCCCGACGACGTGGCGGCGCTGGACGCGGCGCTGGGCCACTTCGCGAAGGTGCTGGGGCAGGCCGTCGGGCCGAGGGCGGCGGAGTACGCCGGGGCGCCGGGGGCCGGCGCGGCGGGCGGCGTCGGGTACGGCGCCATGCTGCTCGGCGCGCGCTTCCGGCCCGGCATCGAGGTCGTGCTCGACGTCCTGGGCTTCGCGCCCGCCCTGGAGCGCGCGGACCTGGTGGTCACCGGTGAGGGCTCCCTGGACGAGCAGACCCTGCACGGCAAGGCCCCGGCGGGCGTCGCCGCGGCGGCGCGGGCGGCGGGCAAGGAGGTCGTCGCGGTGTGCGGGCGGCTCGCGCTCACTCCGCAGGCCCTGGCGGGTGCCGGGATCCGGCGTGCCTACCCGCTGACGGAGATCGAGCCGGACGTGGCGAAGTGCGTCGCGGGGGCCGGGCCGATCCTGGAGCGGGTCGCGGAACGCGTCGCCCGGGACTTCCTGGCCTGACCCCGGTACGACCGGCCCGCCCGTCCGGCGGTCGAGGACGCGGCCCGTCCGGGGCCGAGCCGGGGGACCGGGGCGGCGGCACCCGGCGAGGCCGGCCCCCTCACCGAGCGAAAGGGCCCCGGACCAACCCGGTCCGGGGCCCTTTCCGGCGGAGCGCTACGACTGCGCCGCCCGCGCCTCGCGCCGGTTGTCGCGGAAGTTGTTCACCCGGCGGGCCGTGGCGAACAGCGGGATCACCGCGCCCATGACCAGTTGCAGCGCGCAGCCCGTCTGGAGCAGCAGCTGGCCGCTGGGGGCACCGAAGGCCCAGGCCACCAGCAGGCCCATGCTGAGCACGATCCAGGCGAGCATCGCGCCCGCCAGGCGGCCCCGCGGCTTCGGGTACTCGACGCGGCTCACCATCAGCCACGCGGTGCCCAGGATCGCCAGCAGCGTCGCCGCGAAGGGCAGCTCCAGCAGCACGATGGCGACGACCGTCAGCGCCCCGAAGGGGCTCGGCATGCCCTGGAACATGCCGTTCGTCGGCGTCACGCAGGAGAATCTGGCCAGCCGCAGCACCACGGCGAGCAGCACGACGATCGCGCCGACCGCCGCCACCCGCTGGTGCGCGTCGTCGGCGACCATGCCGTAGACCAGGACGAAGTACGCCGGGGCCAGCCCGAAGCTGATCAGGTCGGAGAGGTTGTCCAGCTCCGCGCCCATGGGGGAGGAGCGCAGCTTGCGCGCGACCAGGCCGTCGAACAGGTCGAAGACCGCGGCGCAGAGCATGAGGATGACCGCCGTGGCCGCGCTGTGGCGGGCCATGCCGGTCTCCTGGCTGCCGGTGAGGTGCGGGATCAGGATGCCGGTGGTGGTGAAGTACACCGCCATGAAGCCGCAGGTGGCGTTGCCCAGGGTGAGGGTGTCCGCTATCGACAGGCGCAGAGAGAGGGGCATCTCCTCCTCTTCGTCCTCCGCCGCCGCCTCCGGGACCCAGCCCGGCTGCGACCCGGGATCAGTCACGGTCAATGCGAGTCACCCCAGCCACGGTCTTCTGGCCGACCTCCACGGCGACCTCGACCCCCTCCGGCAGGTACAGGTCGACGCGCGAGCCGAAGCGGATCAGGCCGATCCGCTCACCCTGCTCGACCTTGGTGCCCTGCGGGACGTAGGGGACGACGCGGCGGGCCACGGCGCCGGCGATCTGGATCATCTCGATGTCGCCGAGTTCGGTGTCGAAGTGCCACACGACCCGCTCGTTGTTCTCGCTCTCCTTGTTGAAAGCGGGAACGAAGCCGCCCGGGACATGCTCGACGGACGTCACGGTGCCGGCCAGGGGGGCGCGGTTGACGTGGACGTTGAGCGGGCTCATGAAGATCGCGACGCGGGTGCGCCCGTCCTTCCACGGCATGATGCTCTGCACCACACCGTCGGCCGGGGAGATGACCCGGCCCTGGGTGATCTCGCGCTCGGGGTCGCGGAAGAACCACAGCATGCCCGCCGCGAGCGCGGTGGCGGGAACGGCGACGGCCCTGGCGGCGCCGGAGCGGCGGGCGCGGGCCAGGCTGAGGGCTGCGGTGGCGACGGTCGGGAGAAGCCACGGCGATGCTCCGCGCGCGAGGCGTACGCCGGCTCGGCTGTCGCGAGGTGCAGAGGTTTGGCTGTGGGGCATGGATGACCTTCGTAGCGGGTGATGCCGCGCTTCTGACGGGGGACGGCGGCTTTCCGGCGATCGTAGCGGCTAACCGCCACAACTGGGTAAGCCAGGAAGCCGAGTCGGCAACCGAGGAGTGCCTACGGGGTGTGATCTTCTTCTCGAAGAAAACACCCCGCTTCCGGGCATTTCAGCCCTGGAATCGATACTCTTCGAGCAGCCTCCGCCCAATGATCATTTTTTGGATCTCGGCGGTACCCTCACCGATCAGCAGCATGGGGGCCTCGCGGTAGAGACGCTCGATCTCGTACTCCTTGGAGAAGCCGTAGCCGCCGTGGATCCGGAAGGCATCCTCCACGACCTCCTTGCAGTACTCGGAGGCGAGGTACTTCGCCATCCCGGCCTCGAGGTCGTTACGCTCCCCGGAGTCCTTTTTGCGTGCCGCGTTGACCATCATGGCATGCGCGGCCTCCACCTTGGTAGCCATCTCGGCCAGTTTGAACTGGATCGCCTGGTGCTGCGCGATCGGCTTGCCGAAGGTGTGGCGCTGCTGGGCGTACTGGACGCCGAGCTCGAACGCACGCTGAGCGACGCCGCAGCCACGCGCCGCGACGTTGACGCGGCCGACCTCCACGCCGTCCATCATCTGGTAGAAGCCGCGGCCGGTCACCCCGCCGAGCACGCGATCCGCGGGAATCCGCAGGCCGTCCATGATGAGCTCGGTGGTGTCGACGCCCTTGTAGCCCATCTTGTCGATCTTGCCGGGAATGGTCAGACCGGGCCGGACCTCACCGAAGCCGGGCTCCTTCTCGACCAGGAAGGTGGTCATCGACTTGTGCGGCGCGGTGCCCTCGGGGTGACCTTCGTCACTTCGCACCAGAACGGCGACGAGGGACGACGTCCCCCCGTTGGTCAGCCACATCTTCTGGCCGTTCAGGATGAATTCATCCCCGTCCCGGACGGCCTTGGACGTGATGGCCGACACGTCCGAGCCGAGGCCCGGCTCCGACATCGAGAAGGCGCCCCGGATCTCGCCGGCCGCCATCCTCGGCAGGAAGTGCTCCTTCTGCTCCCGCGTGCCGTGCTGCTTGAGCATGTACGCCACGATGAAGTGCGTGTTGATGATGCCGGACACCGACATCCAGCCGCGGGCGATCTCCTCGACGCACAGGGCGTACGTCAGCAGCGACTCGCCCAGACCCCCGTACTCCTCGGGGATCATCAGGCCGAACAGGCCCAACTCCGTGAGGCCGTCGACGATCGCCTGCGGGTACTCGTCGCGGTGCTCCAGCTCGGTGGCGACCGGAATGATCTCCTTGTCCACGAAGTCCCGGACGGTGGACAGGATCTCCTGCTGGATGTCGGTCAGACCGGCGGTCTGGGCGAGTCGCGCCATCGCTACTTCCCCTGTTCCTTCAGCTCGGGGCGGCCCGGCTGCTCGCCGCCGCGCTCCTTGACGTACGTCCCGGTGGGGACCATCACCTTGCGGCGGAACACGCAGACCAGCGTGCCGTCCTGCTTGTAGCCCCTGGTCTCGACGTGCACGATGCCGCGGTCGTTCTTCGACTTCGACGGCCACTTGTCGAGCACGGTCGTCTCGCCGTAGACCGTGTCGCCGTGGAAGGTCGGCGCCACGTGCTTGAGCGACTCGATCTCCAGGTTGGCGATCGCCTTGCCGGAGACGTCCGGGACGGACATGCCGAGCAGCAGCGAGTAGATGTAGTTGCCCACGACGACGTTCTTGCCGAAGTCGGTCGTCTTCTCCGCATAGTTCGTGTCCATGTGGAGCGGGTGGTGGTTCATGGTGAGGAGGCAGAACAGGTGGTCGTCGTACTCGGTGACCGTCTTGCCCGGCCAGTGCTTGTACACCGCGCCGACCTCGAACTCCTCGTAGGTGCGTCCGAACTGCATCGTGCTCAGGCCTCCGGGATCTCGAACTTCGACGTGCGCCGCATGCCGGCGGCGCGGCCCTTGCCGGAGATGACCAGCGCCATCTTGCGGCTGGCCTCGTCGATCATCTCGTCGCCGAGCATCGCGGAGCCCTTCTTGCCGCCCGCCTCGGACGTGTAGTAGTCGTACGCGTCCAGGATCAGCTCGGCGTGGTCGTAGTCCTCCTGGGAGGGCGAGAACACCTCGTTGGCCGCCTCGACCTGACCCGGGTGCAGCACCCACTTGCCGTCGAAGCCGAGCGCGGCGGCGCGGCCGGCCACCTCGCGGAAGCCGTCGACGTTCTTGATCTGGAGGTAGGGGCCGTCGATCGCCTGGAGGTCGTTGGCGCGGGCGGCCATCAGGATCTTCATCAGGATGTAGTGGTAGGCGTCCGCCGGGTAGCCGGGCGGCTGCTCGCCCACGACCAGCGACTTCATGTTGATCGACGCCATGAAGTCGGCCGGGCCGAAGATGATCGTCTCGATCCGCGGGGAGGCCTGGGCGATCTCGTTGACGTTGTTCAGGCCCTGCGCGTTCTCGATCTGCGCCTCGATGCCGATCCGGCCGACCTCGAAGCCCATCGTCTTCTCGATCTGCGTCAGCAGCAGGTCCAGCGCGACGACCTGCTGGGCGGTCTGGACCTTCGGCAGCATGATGCAGTCCAGGTTCGGACCCGCGCCCTCGACCACCGTCACGACGTCGCGGTACGTCCACTGCGTCGTCCAGTCGTTGACGCGCACGACCCGCGTCTTGCCCGTCCAGTCGCCCTCGTTGAGGAACGTGACGATGGTGTGCCGCGCCTCCGGCTTGGCCAGCGGGGCGCAGGCGTCCTCCAGGTCGAGGAAGACCTGGTCGGCGGGGAGGCCCTGGGCCTTCTCCAGGAACCGCGGGTTGGAGCCCGGTACGGCCAGGCAGGAACGCCGGGGGCGAAGGCGGTTGACGGTCGTCATGCGGGGACCTCCAGGGGGTCGAGCTTGTTCGCTGTGCGGATCTCGTCGACGATCCGGCCGATGATCCCGGTGATGTCGAAATTCTTCGGGGTGAAGACCGCGGCGACTCCCGCGGCCCGCAGCTGTTCGGCGTCACCATGCGGGATGATGCCACCGGCGATCACCGGAATGTCTGTGGCACCGGCCACACGGAGCCGCTCCAGCACGTCCGGCACCAGCTGGGCGTGCGAGCCGGAGAGGATCGACAGGCCAACGGCGTGCACGTCCTCGGCGAGGGCGGCGTTTACGATCTGGTCGGGCGTCAGCCGGATGCCCTGGTAGACCACCTCGAAGCCGGCGTCGCGGGCGCGGACGGCGATCTGCTCCGCGCCGTTGGAGTGCCCGTCCAGCCCCGGCTTGCCGACCAGGAAGCGCAGCTTGCCGACGCCGAGGTCGCGCGCCGTCCGTTCCACCTTCCGGCGGACCTCGGACATGGCGCTGCCCTCCTCGGCGGAGACCGCCACCGGCGCCGAGGACACGCCCGTCGGCGCCCGGAACTCGCCGAACACCTCGCGCAGCGCGCCGGCCCACTCCCCGGTCGTCACTCCGGCGCGGGCGCACTCCAGGGTGGCCTCCATCAGGTTGCCGGTGCCCTTGGCGGCCTCCTTCAGCCGCTCCAGCGCCTTGCACGGTCGGGGGTGGTTGAACGGCGGCTGGTAGCGGGTGTCGCGCCAGTCGCGCAGCGCGTCGACGACACGGGCCTCGACCGCCGGGTCGACGGTCTGGATCGCGGTGTCCAGGTCGGCGGTGAGCGGGTTGGGCTCGGTGGTCTCGAAGACGTTGACGCCGACGATCTTCTCCTCGCCGGACTCGATCCGGGCCCGGCGCTCCGCGTGCGAGGCGACCAGCTGCGACTTGAGGTAGCCCGACTCGACGGCGGCCATCGCGCCGCCCATCTGCTGGATGCGCTCCATCTCGGCGAGGGACTCCGCCACGAGCTCGCCGACCTTCGCCTCGATCACCGTCGAGCCCGCGAAGACGTCGTCGTACTCCAGCAGGTCGCTCTCGTGGGCGAGCACCTGCTGGATGCGCAGGGACCACTGCTGGTCCCAGGGGCGGGGCAGGCCCAGGGCCTCGTTCCAGGCGGGCAGCTGGACGGCCCGCGCGCGGGCGTCCTTGGAGAGGGTCACGGCCAGCATCTCCAGGACGATCCGCTGGACGTTGTTCTCCGGCTGCGCCTCCGTCAGGCCCAGGGAGTTGACCTGGACCCCGTAGCGGAAGCGGCGCTGCCTGGGGTTCTCGATGCCGTACCGCTCGCGCGTGACCTGGTCCCAGATCCGCCCGAACGCCCGCATCTTGCACATCTCCTCGATGAAGCGGACACCCGCGTTCACGAAGAAGGAGATACGGGCCACGACATCCCCGAACTTCTCCTCGGGGACCTGCCCCGAGTCGCGCACGGCGTCGAGGACCGCGATCGCGGTGGACATCGCGTACGCGATCTCCTGCACCGGCGTGGCGCCCGCCTCCTGCAGGTGGTAGCTGCAGATGTTGATCGGGTTCCACTTCGGGAGGTGGGAGACCGTGTACGCGATCATGTCCGTGGTCAGCCGGAGTGAGGGCCCCGGCGGGAACACGTGCGTCCCCCGCGACAGGTACTCCTTGACGATGTCGTTCTGGGTCGTGCCCTGGAGCCGGCTGATGTCCGCGCCCTGCTCCTCCGCGACGACCTGGTAGAGCGCCAGCAGCCACATGGCCGTGGCGTTGATGGTCATCGAGGTGTTCATCTGCTCCAGGGGGATGTCCCGGAACAGCCGGCGCATGTCACCGAGGTGCCCGATCGGCACGCCGACCCGGCCGACCTCGCCGCGGGCGAGGACGTGGTCGGAGTCGTACCCGGTCTGCGTCGGCAGGTCGAACGCCACGGACAGACCCGTCTGGCCCTTGGCGAGGTTGCGCCGGTAGAGCTCGTTGGACGCCTCGGCCGTGGAGTGACCGGCGTACGTGCGCATGAGCCACGGCCGGTCCTTCTGACGCTCAGTCATGCGTCGTCCCTCAGACGTTCCGGAAGCGGTTGATGGCGTCCAGGTGCCGGGCGCGCATCTCCTCGTCGCGCACGCCCAGGCCCTCCTCGGGGGCGAGGCAGAGCACGCCGACCTTGCCCTGGTGGGCGTTGCGGTGCACGTCGTGGGCGGCCTGGCCGGTCTCCTCCAGCGGGTAGACCTTGGAGAGCGTCGGGTGGATCTTGCCCTTGGCGATGAGGCGGTTGGCCTCCCAGGCCTCGCGGTAGTTGGCGAAGTGGGAGCCGATGATGCGCTTCAGCGACATCCACAGGTAGCGGTTGTCGTACTCGTGCAGGTAGCCCGAGGTCGAGGCGCAGGTGGTGATGGTGCCGCCCTTGCGGGTGACGTAGACGCTGGCGCCGAAGGTCTCGCGGCCGGGGTGCTCGAAGACGATGTCGATGTCCTCGCCGCCGGTCAGTTCGCGGATGCGCTTGCCGAACCGCTTCCACTCCTTGGGGTCCTGGGTCTGCTCGTCCTTCCAGAACGTGTAGCCCTCGGCGTTGCGGTCGATGATCGCCTCGGCGCCCATGGCCCGGCAGATGCCGGCCTTCTGCTCGCTGGAGACGACGCAGACCGGGGTGGCGCCGCCGGCCAGCGCGAACTGGGTGGCGTAGGAGCCGAGGCCGCCGGAGGCGCCCCAGATGAGCACGTTGTCGCCCTGCTTCATGCCGGCGCCGTTGCGGGAGACCAGCTGCCGGTAGGCGGTGGAGTTGACCAGGCCCGGGGCGGCGGCCTCCTCCCACGACAGGTGGGCGGGCTTGGGCATCAGCTGGTTGGACTTCACCAGCGCGATCTCGGCCAGGCCGCCGAAGTTGGTCTCGAAGCCCCAGATGCGCTGCTCGGGGTCGAGCATGGTGTCGTTGTGGCCGTCGCTGGACTCCAGCTCGACGGAGAGGCAGTGCGCGACGACCTCGTCGCCGGGCTTCCAGGAATTGACGCCCGGGCCGGTGCGCAGGACGACGCCGGCCAGGTCGGAGCCGATGATGTGGTACGGCAGGTCGTGCCGCTTGGCCAGCTCGCTGGTGCGGCCGTAGCGCTCCAGGAAGCCGAAGGTGGACAGCGGCTCGAAGATCGAGGTCCACACCGAGTTGTAGTTCACCGAGGAGGCCATGACGGCCACCAGGGCCTCGCCGGGGCCCAGTTCGGGCACCGGCACCTCGTCCAGGTGGATCGACTTGCGGGGGTCCTTGTCGCGGGTGGTCAGACCCGCGAACATCTCCGTCTCGTCCTTGTGCACGGTGATCGCGCGGTACGACTCGGGGAGCGGCAGGGCGGCGAAGTCGGCCGGCGTGGAGTCGGGCGACTGGATCGCGTCCAGGATGTCCTTCACGGTCACGGTGTTGCCTCCGGCGGTGAGCGCCCCTTGCGGAAGGGCGCTGAGGGTTACGTCGGTGCTGCTGAGGGATGGGGGTCGCCGTCGGTTCGGCGGGTGGTGCGCGGTTTCGGCAGCGCTTTGTGGCGCGGGAGGGTGCCTGTGACGCAGGCGTCCGGGCGCGCGGGCCGTGGGCCCCGGGGACAGCCGGCGTGCTGTAGGTCGCTGCACGCCGGCCGCCCGGACCTCTTCAACGTATGGCACGCCGTGTCAGTCGGCAAGGCACTGGGTGCCAGAAATTGCTCTCAGATGAAATCTTTACGTAACAAATGAGCGATGATCGATCGAATGCCCGCCCAGAACGCGCCAAAATGGGGCCCCGACATGCCAAAACGGCCACCCGGGCGGGTGGCCGTCCAAGGGGTGCGGCAGATGCTCAGCGCTCCTTGAGCGCCTCCTCGATGGTGCGCATGACCTCGTCCAGCGGGGCGTCCGTGCGGGCCACCGTCACCAGTACCTCGCCCTGCGCGGAGACCGCCGCCGGAGCCGGCCGGGGGGCCGCGGCCCGCCCGACCCCGATGCCCGCCCCGAACGTCCTGCGCACGATCGCGAAGGCGTGGTCGAGCTGCGCCTCCACGTCGCCCTGGCCGCCCGCGCGCAGCCAGCGCCGCAGCACGTGGTTGTGGGCGGTGACGACGGCGGACGCGGCGACCTCGGCCAGCAGCGGGTCGTCGTTGGCGTCGTCGTCGTGCGCGTGCTCGTCGAAGTGGCCGAGCAGATAGCGGGTGAAGAGCCGCTCGTAGCGGGCCACCGAGGCGATCTCGGCCTCGCGCAGGGTGGGCACCTCGCGCGTGAGCTTGTAGCGGGCGACCGAGATCTCCGGCCGGGCCGCGTACATCCGCATGACCTCCTTGATCCCGCGGCACACCGTGTCGAGCGGATGCTCGTGCGCGGGCGCCGCGTTGAGCACCGCCTCGGCCCGGATCAGGGTGTCGTCGTGGTCGGGGAAGATCGCCTCTTCCTTGGAGCGGAAGTGGCGGAAGAAGGTGCGGCGGGCGACCCCGGCCTGGGCCGCGATCTCGTCGACGGTGGTCGCCTCGTAGCCCTTGGTAGCGAACAGCTCCATGGCCGCGGCCGCCAGTTCCCGGCGCATTCTGAGCCGTTGGGCGGCGGCGCGACTGCCCGCGGCACTTTCCGGCGCGTCGGGCGAGGCTGATGTACGTGAGGACTTGGCGGGCTGGGGCATGCCCCGAACGTACTGCATGCGCGCAGCTCGATGCGCAGGTCCGGGGTTTCCCCCGCCCCGGACGGGCGGGGGAGTGCGGGGCGGGGCGGCGGGGGGACGGCCGCCCGGCCCCAGCAGCCCGCCCCACTCCGCCCCCGCCCCGAACCAGTCGCCCGGCGGGTCAGCGGCGGGCATGTTCGCGGAAGCCACGGCCCGTCTTGCGGCCGAGGCAGCCCGCGGCCACCAGGTGCTCCAGCAGGGGCGCCGGGGCCAGACCCGGATCGCGGAACTCGCGGTGCAGCACCTTCTCGATGGCCAGCGACACGTCCAGGCCCACCACGTCCAGCAGCTCGAAGGGGCCCATGGGGTAGCCGCCGCCCAGCTTCATCGCCGCGTCGATGTCGTCCAGGGACGCGTAGTGGTCCTGCACCATCTTGATCGCGTTGTTCAAGTACGGGAAGAGCAGCGCGTTCACGATGAACCCGGCCCGGTCGCCGCAGTCGACGGGGTGCTTGCGGATCCGGCCGCAGACCTCGCGCACGGTGGAGTGGACGTCGTCGGCGGTCAGCACCGTGCGCACGACCTCGACCAGCTTCATCGCCGGCGCCGGGTTGAAGAAGTGCATGCCGATCACGTCCTGCGGACGCGAGGTGGCGCGGGCGCAGGCGACGACCGGCAGCGACGAGGTGGTCGTGGCCAGGACCGCGCCGGGCTTGCACACCTTGTCCAGCGCCGCGAACAGCTGCCGCTTGACCTCCAGGTCCTCGGCGACCGCCTCGACCGCCAGGTCGACGTCGGCGAAGGCGTCGTAGGGGCCCGCCGGGGTGATCCGCTCCAGCGTCTGCGCCGCCGCCTCGGCGGTCAGCCTGCCCTTGGCGACGGAGCGCGACAGCGACGTGCCGATGCGGGCCCTGGCCGCCCGTGCCTTCTCCTCGCTGCGGGCGGCCAGGACCACCTCGTACCCGGCCTTGGCGAACACCTCGGCGATGCCGGAGGCCATGGTGCCGGAGCCCGCGACGCCGACCGAGCGGACGGGGCGGCCCGGCGTGAACTGCCCGTCCTCCCGCGGGGTCAGCGCGTCCCGCACGACGGTGGCGCTGCCCGGCGCCTCGTAGGTGTAGAAGCCGCGGCCCGCCTTGCGTCCGGCCAGGCCCGCCTCGCTGAGCTGCCGCAGGATCGGTGCCGGGGCGTGCAGCCGGTCGCGGGAGGCGGCGTACATCGCCTCCAGGACGGTGCGCGCGGTGTCGATGCCGATCAGGTCCAGCAGGGCGAGCGGGCCCATGGGCAGGCCGCAGCCGAGCCGCATCGCGGCGTCGATGTCCTCACGGGAGGCGTACCGGGCCTCGTACATCGCGGCGGCCTGGTTCAGGTAGCCGAACAGCAGCCCGTCGGCGACGAAGCCGGGCCGGTCGCCGACCGCCACGGGCTCCTTGCCCAGCTCCGTCGCGAGGTCGGTGACCGCGGCGACCGCCTGCGGGGCGGTGAGCACCGAGGAGACCACCTCGACCAGCTTCATCGCCGGGGCCGGGTTGAAGAAGTGCAGGCCCAGCACCCGCTCCGGGCGGGCCGAGTCGGCGGCCAGGCGCGTGACCGACAGCGCGTTGGTGCCGGTCGCCAGGACGGTCTGCGGGCGCACGATGCCGTCCAGCTCGCGGAGGATCTGCTGCTTGATCTCGTACGACTCCGGCGCCACCTCGATCACCAGGTCGGCGTCGGCCGCCGCCCGCAGGTCGGTGGCGGTGCGCACCCGGGCGAGGGCCCGCGCGCGCTCCTCCTCGGTCAGCCGGCCGCGCTCGACGGCGCGGGCGGTGGCGGACTTCAGGGCGGCGACGCAGCGCACCGCCTGGGCCTCGCTGATGTCGATGCCGACGACCTCGCGGCCGGCCCGGGCCAGGACCTCGGCGATGCCGGTGCCCATGGTGCCGAGGCCGACGACGGCAATGGTCCGGAACGGGGGCGGCGGGCTGTCGGACAGGGGAGTGGCCATCGCGGACTCCTGGAAATGAGGGTGACGACGGAAAACACGCCCGGACGCGCCGAGGGCGCACCCGATGCGTGCGGAGTGCGGGTGGGGACCGGGCTGCGAGCGCACACGCCCGGTGCCGTCGCGGCGGACGCGCAGACGTCCGGGAAACGGTGATGACCGACCGGCCCTGTCCCGTGGCCGAGTCGTACTGCGGTACCTGACGTACCGAACCGACTGCTCTCACGGCGGCTGCGTCACCAGGCCGTCATGAGGAGGGGTGCGAGCGGGTAACTCGCTCGTCTGAGCTTAACTCGCGGGTAACGAGCACGCCAGCCCCTGGACTTTGTGATGTACGTCCCTCGGGCCCGGAGCGTTCCGTACCCTCGCGTCATGGACGAGGAGTTGCGATCGCTCACGGAGCGCTTACGGCAGGAGTCGCAGGGCTCCGCGGAGTACGAGCGGCTGGCGGCGACCCGGGACCCCGACGAACTGGCCGCGGTGCTCGTCGCACCGGGACGGCCGCTGTGGGCCCGGGAGTTGGCCGCGTTCCGGCTGGGCCTGGCCGGCGACCGGCGGGCCTTCGAGGCCCTGGTGCTGCTCCTCAACCACCGCGATCCGCCGCGCTGCGCCTCCGCCGCCCACGCCCTCGCCCGGCTCGGCGACCCCCGCACCGCCCGCGCGGCCGCGGCCCTGGCCACCAACGAACTGCGCGTCGCCTACGCCCTGCACCCGGTGCGCCTGCTCGTCGCACTGCGGGCCCCGGAGTCCGTCCCCGCGCTGATCACCACGTTGCGGCGCAGGCTGCGCCCGCACGACCCGTACCGCCGGGTGGCGCTGGCGTGCGTGCAGGGGCTGGGCGCGCTGGGGGACGCCCGGGCCCGGCCCGTGCTGACCGAGGCCCTGGCCCATCCCGCGCTGGCCGAGGCGGCGGTGGCGGCGCTGGCCCGGATCCCCGCCCGGCGCCGCGGCTGAGCCGGCCCCCACCGGCCCCGCTGCCGGCCGCGGCCGCCCGGTGACACCCGTGCCG
>NZ_JBHMCY010000050.1:0-56068 GCF_042430725.1 Streptomyces cinereospinus
GACCGACGAGCTCAGCAACAAGATCAAGACGACGTGTTAATGATCTGCAAGCCCTAAGGTAGGAAGACGCTGCGTCACCTGCGTCACCAACACCCCGAAACCGGCCCTTGACCTGCCGAAACAGCGGTGACGCAGACAGCCACATCCTGCGTCACCTTGCGTCACCTGCGTCACCCCATGACGCAGGTCTACGTCACCAGTGACACACCCCCACAGTCCTGCGTCACCGAGAAACCACAGGTCAGGCGGCCGAATGACGCAGATGACGCAGGTGACGCAGAAGTCCGCACCTCGGACAGGCACAGCCACCTGAACGCCCTCAACCCATCCCGTTTGCAGGCTCACCTCCAAGAGGAGTTGTGGCATGAACTCCCCCCTGCCCACGAGTCACCAAGCCCTGACCGTCCCGAAGGTTATGAGCGCCCTCCGGATGAGCCGCTTCAAGGTCTACGACCTGATCCGGAGTAAGCGACTTCCGAGTTTCACAGAGGGTTGTTTGCGTCGCGTCCCGGCGGACGCGGTGGCCACGTACATGAAGAACCGTCTTGAGGAGGCCGCCTGATGGCGCGCTAGCGAAACCCAAACGGTGCCGGAAGCATTTGGCAGCGAAAGGACGGCCTTACGAGGGCCGCGTGTACGTTCCTCAGCCGGACGGCACCCGTGCTCGCAAAACGGTCTACGGCAACACTTGGGAGGAGTGCGACGAGAAGCGTCAGGAACTGGTGTGCCGCGCCCGCCAGGGCATCCCGACGCCGACCCGTTCCGCCAAGCTCTCCGAGTGGCTCCCGTACTGGCTGGCGCAATAGATCGAACCGCGCCGCAAGCTGAGCACGTACGACAAGTACGAGATGCATGTGCGCCGCTACTTGGTCCCTCTGCTGGGCACCAAGCGGTTGGAGTCGCTCAGCGTCGCCGACGTGCGCCGCTTCACCACGCGTATGCAGAGCGCCAGCACGGCTGCGACCGCGAAGGAAGCGCACCGCGTGCTCCGCACCGCGCTCACGGCGGCCATGCGCGAAGAACTCATCACGCGGAACGTCGCATCGCTCGTGGAACCGCCCCGAGTGAAGCAACGCGAGATCAGTCCGTGGTCCCTGGAGGAGACGCTGACGTTCCTGGAGGCGGCCCGGCGAGACCCTCTCTACGCCGCGTTCGTCCTGGCTATCGCAATGGGCCTGCGGCGCGGCGAACTGGTGGGCCTGCGCTGGTCGGACGTGGATCTGGACAACCGCGTTTTGCACGTACGCCAGCAGACGCAACGTCGGCGCGGCACGCTGTACGACGACGACCCCAAGAGCCGCCGCCGCCGCGTGGTCCCGATGCCCGCGTTGTGTATCGCCCCACTTCGCTGGCACCGACTGCGGCAACGAGAGGCGTTTGCGCGTACCGGAGTTGAGTAGTCGGAGAAGGGCTACGTGTTCGCCACGCGCAACGGCCGGCCGGTGGAACCTCGGAACGTCTACCGGTCGTTCACGCGTGTGGCCGCTGATGCAGGGTTGCGGGTGGTTCGGCTTCACGATGCTCGGCACGGTTGCGCCACGCTGTTGACGGCAGCCGGGGTTGCGCCCCGCGTCATCATGGAAACCCTTGGGCATAGCCAGATCAGCATCACGATGGACGTCTGCACGCATGTCGTGCATGACACTCAGCGAGAGGCGATTAGCCACATGGATCGGCTTCTTAAGCGGCGTCTGCCTACTTAATTGTCCAGGGTGCGGCTGTTTGTGCCTATGCAGGCACAAACAGCCGCAAATCTCACCGCTACATGTATCCGTCCCTGCCCTGACGCCGACGCTCAAGCAGTGACTCGCGCCTAGCCCGCAGCAAAGTTAGGATAGGGGCACGGAACGTCAAAATAGCCACCAGAGCTACTGCAACACCACCCCATGCCACAAGCTCGCCGCGCAACCAACTCACGCGGTGAGAGACGGTGGTAGTGACATGAATCTGGATCGTCACGGGCCGCGATGTTGCCAGGGCTCGGTTCGACTCTCCTTGGTACGTGGTGATGCGTAGCTTCAACTTGTACTTGCCTGGCTTGCTTGCGCTGACGGCCCACTCCCATTCCGCCCGGTCTGCCGGCTGTGTGACGATCTGCTTAACGCTGGAGTCAAAGAGCGGCCGGATCGCCACCTCATTGCTGGGTGAAGTCAGAGATGCTCCCTCGACACCGCCTACCGGGACGTGGCCGATCTTGCTGTCTTCCGGTGGGGCGGTCGGCGGGCCAGTGGGCCCCTGCCCCTCTTCGTCCATCCACAGCTCCACCCGAATGCTTGTGGACTCTCCCACAGTCATGCTGGCTGAGCCGGGGAAACGAAAGCCCCCTGGCACC
Organism: Streptomyces cinereospinus; assembly: GCF_042430725.1. Lineage (NCBI taxonomy): Bacteria > Bacillati > Actinomycetota > Actinomycetes > Kitasatosporales > Streptomycetaceae > Streptomyces > Streptomyces cinereospinus. The sequence continues at coordinate 2,333 of NZ_JBHMCY010000050.1, forward strand.
AGAGTTTTCCTGTCCTGGCTGACGTCCTCCAGGAAGCTTGTCTGATTCGGAGTCGCAGCCGGTGAACTCTCGGTGGGCTCGGTTGGCTCGTAGGTGGGTGAAGGACTCGGGTGGGGGATAGGAGCGTCATTGCTGTGAAGCGTTCTCACGAGCACCCCCGCTACAACGCACGCGAGGGTCAGTACCCCTAGCAGGCCAGCCGCGAAGCGGCGTCGGCGGTCTCGCCGCTGAGTATCGTCATCGAGGACACGCCAAGCACCTAACTTGCTGTCCCACACCCTCTTCACTGATACCCCCAAGCCACACAGAGACCAGGCACGCTGCTGGCCCGCCCCGGCACTCTCCCCGCGGTTGCCCCTGCCCATTGCCCTTGTAGGCAATCGGAAGCAGGACCGCCTCACAGCCGCAGACCGTGTTGTGAGCGGTGCCGCCCGGACTCCTGGCACCGGTGTGAGGGCGACGGTGCGGGAATGAGTCACCATTGCCGTCAAACGGTGCCGTCAAAAGGCCCCGGACCATGATCGGTCCGGGGCCTTTTGGCTGGTGCCCCCGGCAGGATTCGAACCTGCGACACCCGCTTTAGGAGAGCGGTGCTCTATCCCCTGAGCTACGAAGGCGGGGCTGCCCTGACGTGGGTCAGGGTGTTCGGTCCACAGGGTACCGGATGGTGGGCGGGTGGGGGTGCCGTCCCGGGGTGCGCGGGGATGTTGGAAAGTGGGGGCGGGTGGGCGGCCGGGGGGTTCCGCCTCAGCGGAGTCGGTCCGGGAGCAGGTCGGTCTACCGCGAGGGGGCCCAGTGGACGGTGGGGCTCGGCCGTTACGGTTCCACCTGCTGGCGGGGGTCTCGGGAGCTGCCTCAGCCTCATCGCCCTGGAGCCTGTTCTCCTACCGCGTCACCGGGACCGCCCTCGGGGTCGGCGCGGTGATGGCGCTGCGGCTGCTGGCCGGGTTCCTCGCCGGGGGCGGGACGGTGATCGGCAGGGGGACGCGCCGTGCCCTGATGGTCGGCACCGATCTCGCGCGGGCTGCGCCACGGCGTGGACAACCTCACCGTCTTCGGCGAGGCGCGGCTCGCCGCCGCCGGACTGGCGCCGGAGGAGCGCCGCGCGCCGGACCTCGTACCGGTCGCCGGGATCCTCGACGGCGTGGAGGAGTTCGACGCCGCCTTCTTCGGCATGAGCCCCGAGGAGGCGCGGCTCACCCGCCCCGCGCACCGGCTCTTCCCGATGTGCTGCCACCAGGCCCTGGAGGACGGCGGCTGCGCGGCCACCGAACTCGGCACGCGCGTGGGAGTCGTCGCCGGTTCGGGACGCACCTGCACGACCGTCAGCGGCCGCCCGTGGCCGACGCCGCGCCCGCCGACGCCGCGCCCGCCGACGCCGCGACCGGCATGCAGAGCGCCATCGGACAGCAGCCCGACTCCCTCGCCACCCGCGTCGCCCACCGCCTCGGCCTGACCGGACCCGCCATCGGCATGCGGAAGGCCTGCTCCACCTCGCTCGCCGCCCCGCACCTGGCGGTCCAGTCGCTGCTGACGGCGAGGCCGACCTGGCGCCGGCCGGGGCCGTGGCCGTGCACCTGCCGCAGGAGACCGGCTACCGCAGCCACCCCGGTTCGATCCTGTCGCCCACCGGACGCTGCCGGGCCTTCGACGCGGACGCCGACGGCACGGTCGGCGGCGACGGCGTCGCCGCCGACCTGATCAAGCGGCTCGGCCGGGCGCTGGCCGACGGCGACACGGTCCACGCCGTGATCCTGGGGTCGGCGGTCAACGACGACGGCGCGGGCGGGGCCGCCGGGATCCGCCCCGCGCCGCTGCTCGGCCACAGCGTCGGCGAGTACGCCGTCCTGTACGCGGCCGGCGCCCTGCCCCTGGAGGACGGGCTGCGGCCGACGGCCTGGCGCGGGTACCTGATGCTGACCGCCTGCCCGCCCGGTGGCCTGCTCGCCGTCCGTACCGACCCGGCCACCGCTCGGCGCCTCGCGCGGGCGGCCGGCGCCGAACCGGCCACCGTCAACGGCGGTGGCCGCCCGCCCGGTCAGTGCCGGGTCACCCGGACCGTGTGGTTGCCCTCCAGATCCGCCCCCGCGATCACGATCCGCAGGCCCCGCGTGCGGTCCTCGAAGGACTCCCCGGGGGCGAACGTGGCGTCGGAGAGTTCGGCGTGCACGTTGGGGCTGCGGGTGCAGCCGCCGCTGTCGCGGCGGGCGTCGTACACCCGCACCGGGCCGTGGCCGGTGTCCACGTCCGCGTCGACCTTGTAGATCAGTACCCCCGGCCGGCACACCGCCTCGTCGTTGCCGTCGCGGGTGCGCAGTTCGACGGCGTATCCGGTGCGTCCGTCGAGGGGTATGAAGACGAGCTTGTCACCGCCCGCGCGGGCCAGCGGGGTCAGGGTGTACTCGGTGGTGCCCGGGCCGGCAGCGCAGTGCACCTGGTCCGCGTCCAGCCAGCCCAGCTTCCACTTGTGCCAGCCGAGCAGGTCGTTGTTGGCGCCCCAGTCCTCGCTCATGATGTCCCAGTGCCCGACCGCACCGCCGCCTTCCTGGGTGTAGAGGTCGGGCAGGCCGAAGACGTGGCCGTTCTCGTGCGGCAGGACGCGGTAGCCGGTGCGCGCGTAGGAGCCGGAGCCGTCGTCCTGGCGGGAGTAGACGAAGGAGGCGTTGGCGACGGGCACGCCGTCCGCGGTGGGCGCCTCGTCGTTGCCGGCGAACGTCACCGACAGGACCGTGTCCAGCGCCGACGGGCCCGCGTTCGGCGTCACCAGCACGTTCAGCAGGTCGTACGCGCGGAAGTCGACCTCGGGGTCGGCCGCGGCGACGATGTCCTGCACCAGCCGCCGGTAGCCGGGGTCGAAGGGGGCGCCGCGCTCTATGCCGTACTCCCGGAAGGACTTCGGCATCCGCAGCCAGTCGGTGACCGGGGTCTCCGGGCGGTAGTCCAGGCGGCCGTAGGAGCTGGTGCGGAACCACTCCTGGGTCTGCGGGAAGAACTCGCCGAACCGGTCCAGGGCGTTGCCCCTGCCGGGCGCGTCCGAGAAGTCGACCATCAGGGTGAGGGCGTGGACGGTGCCGGTGGAGCGTGAGTAGCCGAGCGGGGTCGGCAGGCCCTCGGACATCTGCACCTCGGCCCGCCCGTTGATCAGGCAGGGGCTGTGGGTGGAGGAACGGGCCAGGGCGGTGATCGGCCGGGCCCCCGCCGCCGAGCCCACCGTGTGGAGGCCCGTGCCGGCCGAGGTGCTCACCGCGAGGGTCACTGCGGTCACGGCGCCGAGCGCGGCCGCGCGGCGCGGGCGTATCCGACGGCGGGACGGCTGCATGCATGGACCTTTCGCTCCAGGCAGCCGCCGGTCTCCGGCTGCACCCTTTGCATCACCCTGATGCGGGTGCGGCGCGGGCGCGCGCTGGAGCGGACCGATCGTGGGTTCGCGGTGAGTTAGCGCAGGTCAGCAGGGGTGCAACCGAGACGGGGCCACCTTGTGGCGTAGGTCACGTGCATTCTTTCGGCGGACGGGAAATAACCGGGGATCGATTCCCCGTTTGATCCGGCGTAGGAGCGAAACGGGGGATCACTCCCCGGATCGTCCCCCTGTCTCCGCCACGACCCTGGAGTACGCCGTGCAGACCGCCGCCCCCGAAAAACGCAGGGCGACCCGGCCGCGTGCCGACGCCCTGCGCAACCGGGAGCGGATCGTCGCCGCCGCCCGGGAGATGTTCGTCGAGCACGGCCCCGACGTGCCGCTCGACGAGATCGCCCGCCGGGCCGGCGTCGGCAACGCCACGGTGTACCGCAACTTCCCCGACCGCGGCGCGCTGATCCGTGAGGTCGTCTGCTCGGTCATGGACCGCACGGCCCAGGCCGCCGAGCAGGCCCTCGCGGAGAGCGGCGACGCCTTCGCCGCGCTGGAGCGCTTCGTGCACGCCTCCGCCGACGAGCGGGTCAGCGCGCTGTGCCCGATGATCTCCAGCTCCTTCGACGAGCACCACCCCGACCTGCTGGCCGCGCGCCACCGGGCCGAGCGGCTCGTCGAGGAGGTCATGGGGCGTGCCAAGGCGGCCGGACAGCTCCGCACCGACGTGGGGGTCGGCGACCTGATGCTCGTCGTCGCCCAGCTCAGCCGGCCTCCGGCGGGTGCCGCGTGCCTCAGCGCCGACCGCTTCGTGCACCGGCATCTGCAGCTGTTCCTGGACGGCCTGCGGGCACCGGCCCGCTCCGGCCTGCCGGGCACGGCGATGACCTGGGAGGACCTTCGCCCGGCCTGACCTGACCGCCGACCGATCTTCACCGTCGACTGATCTTCACCTTCTCGCCCCTCGTCCGTTCCGTGCAGACATCTCGACGTATTTCCGTTCTGTCCTGAGCTCCACGTACTTACCGTCCCGAAGTACCGAAGTCCCGAAGTGGGTACCTCCATGTCTGAAACAGCCGTCAAGGCTCTCGGCGTCCCCGACGCCAACCGCTGGAAAGCGCTGGTCTTCATCGCGCTCGCCCAGCTGATGGTCGTCCTGGACGGCACCATCGTGAACATCGCGCTGCCCTCCGCCCAGCAGGACCTGGGCATCTCGGACGGCAACCGCCAGTGGGTGGTCACCGCCTACGCCCTCGCCTTCGGCGGCCTGCTGCTGTTCGGCGGCCGGATAGCCGACCTGTGGGGCCGCAAGCGCACGTTCGTCCTCGGCCTGGCCGGCTTCGCCCTCGCCTCCGCGCTGGGCGGCGCGGCCACCAACGAGGCGATGATGTTCGGCTCCCGCGCCCTGCAGGGTGTCTTCGGCGCCCTCCTCGCGCCCGCCGCGCTCTCCCTGCTCGCCGTGATGTTCACCGACGCCAAGGAGCGCGCCAAGGCGTTCGGCATCTACGGCGCCATCGCCGGCGGCGGCGGCGCCATCGGCCTGATCCTCGGCGGTTTCCTCACCGAGTACCTGGACTGGCGCTGGACGTTCTTCGTCAACATCCCGTTCGCGGTGGTCGCCGCGGCCGGTGCCTGGTTCGTCATCCGTGAGCCCGGGGGCGGCCGCAACCGCTCCCCGCTCGACGTCCCCGGCGTCGTCCTGTCCACCCTCGGCCTGGTCGCGCTGGTGTACGGCTTCACCCGGGCCGAGTCCGCGGGCTGGAGCGACTCGGTGACCGTCACCATGTTCGTCGCGTCGGCCGTGCTGCTCGGCACGTTCGTGTTCGTCGAGTCGCGGGTCAAGGCCCCGCTGCTGCCGCTGCGCGTGCTGACCGAGCGCAACCGCGGCGGCGTCTACCTCTCGCTCGGCCTCGCGGTCATCGCGATGTTCGGCCTGTTCCTCTTCCTGACCTACTACCTCCAGGTCGTGAAGGGCTACTCGCCGGTCAAGACGGGCTTCGCCTTCCTGCCGATGATCGCGGGCATGGTCACCGGCTCCACCCAGATCGGCACCCGCCTGATGACCCGGGTCGCCCCGCGCCTGCTGATGGGCCCGGGCTTCCTGGTGGCGGCGCTCGGCATGCTGCTGCTGACCCAGCTGGAGACCGGCTCCTCGTACGCCGCGCTGCTGCTGCCGTCGATGCTGCTGCTCGGCCTCGGCATGGGCACGGCGTTCATGCCGGCGATGTCCCTGTCCACGCAGGGCGTCGAGCCGCGCGACGCCGGTGTCGCCTCCGCGATGGTCAACACCTCGCAGCAGGTGGGCGGCGCGATCGGCACGGCCCTGCTGAACACCGTGGCCGCCTCGGCGACCACCGCGTACATCACCGACCACATCGGCTCGGCGACCTCGCCCGCCCAGGCGCAGCTCGTCCAGCTGGAGGCCATGGTGGAGGGCTACACCAGCGCCATCTGGTTCGCCGTCGGCATCCTGGTGCTCGCCGCGGTGATCGCCGTGACCTTCGTCAACGCCGGCCGCCCGAACATGGGCGTGATCGCCGGCTCGGGCGCGGGCGCCGAGGACGAGGTGCCGGTGCCGGTGGTCGCGCACTGACCTCCTGACGGCGCCCGTCCGGTCCCCCGCTTCGGGCACTTCGTACGGGCACTTCGCAGGGTCTCAGCGAAGCCAGGGCAGGTCCGCCCCGGCCTCGCCGGGCTGGAGTCCCTCGGCGACGATCCGCATGATCTCGCCGAGGGACTTCTGCTGTTCCGGGGTGAGCCGGTCGAACAGCGCCTGCCGTACGGCGGCCACATGACCCGGCGCCGACCGCTCCAGTACCTCCAGCCCCTCCTCCGTGACCACCGCGAACTGGCCGCGTTTGTCCGAGGGGCAGTCCTCGCGGCGCACCCAGCCGTTGCCCTCCAGCCGGGCGACGGCGTGCGAGAGCCGGGAGCGGGTGATCTTGGCGTGCCGCGCCAGCTCGGTCATCCGCAGCCGGCGGCCCGGGGACTCGGCGAGCGCGACGAGCAGGCCGTAGTAGACGTGCGGCATGCCCGCGTCGCGCTGCAACTGGCGGTCCAGATGGTCCTCCAGGAGCGTGGCGGCCTCGATGTACGAGCGCCAGACGCGCTGCTGTTCGTCGGTCAGCCAGGTGTTCATGGGCTCCACTGTAGGGACCGCTTATTGAAGTTTGAACAAAGGGCGCGTAGGGTCGGCCGGAGAAAGATTTAGAGTTCAAGCAACCGGGCCCGCGCCCGGGTCCGGCCGGAGGGAGCCGCGTCATGTCCGCCGCCGCTCAGCAGCGCATGCCCGCCCTGTACCTCAGCCACGGCGCCCCGCCGCTGGCGGACGACCCGGTCTGGACCCGCCAGCTCGCCGCCTGGTCCGCCGCCCTGCCCCGCCCGCGGGCCGTCCTCGTCGTCTCCGCCCACTGGGAGGAGGCCCCGCTCGCCCTCGGCGCCACCCGCACCGTCCCCCTGGTGTACGACTTCTGGGGCTTCCCCGAGCGCTACTACCGCGTCCGCTACGAGGCCCCGGGCGCCCCCGCGCTCGCCGACTCCGTGCGCAAGCTGCTGCGCGCGCCCGGCACACCGGTGCAGGACGTCCCGGAGAGGGGCCTGGACCACGGCGCGTACGTCCCGCTGGTCGAGATGTTCCCCGAGGCGGACGTCCCCGTCCTGCAGATCTCCCTGCCCACCCTCGACCCGGCGGGGCTGATGGAGATCGGCCGCAGGCTGGCCCCGCTGCGTGACGAGGGCGTGCTCATCGTCGGCTCCGGTTTCTTCACCCACAACCTCGCCGCGCTGCGCCACCCCGGCGGGGGAGTGCCGGCCTGGTCGGCCGAGTTCGACGACTGGGGCCGGCGGGCCCTCGCGGCCGGGGACGTGGACGCGCTGCTCGACTTCACCCGCACCTCGCCGGCCGGCCGGCTCGCCCACCCGCGCACCGAGCACTTCGCCCCGCTCTTCGTGACCCTGGGCGCGGCGGACGCGACGGGAGACCTGGCGACGCAGCGGTCGGTGATCGACGGGTTCTGGCTGGGCATGGCGAAGCGCTCGGTGCAGTTCGGCTGAGCGACCGCCGGGCACCCGGTCCCTATTTCAGTTCCTTCTCGTACCAGGCCACGTCCCAGTAGCGGCCGAACTTGCGGCCGACCTCGCGGTACGTGCCGACATACCGGAAGCCGAAGCGCTCGTGCAGTCGCGTGGACGCCTCGTTCGGCTGCGCGATGCCCGCGTAGGCGCGGTGCACGTCCTCCTTGGACAGGGCCGCGAAGAGGGCCTCGTACAGCAGGGTGCCGACACCGCGCCGGCCGGCGTGCGGGGCGACGTAGACCGTCACCTCGACGGAGGTGGAGTACGCGGGCTTGGGGCGGTAGGGGCCGGAGGTGGCGTACCCCAGGATCTGCTGTGTCTCCCCGTCCGTGGCAACCATCAGCCGGTGCGGGCCGTCTTGTGGATGGGAGAGCAGCCACGGGCGGCGCTCCAGTGGAGTGAAGGCGGCCGTGTCGAAGGTGAGGGGCGTCTCGCGGACGTAGTGGTTGTAGAGATCGGTGAGAGCGACGAGATCGCTCTCCAACCCCGGCCTGACCTGCACCTCTGTGGGCCCCGACGGCATGGCGCCTCCTCTGTGGGCTGACAGGGTACTGCATGATCAGAAAAATAGAGGGTTGGGTTGGGAATTCTGTCCTGTTTCCAGTCGTTGTTTCCCACGGATGCAGGGCACCCGAAGCAGGACCGGAGAGGGTGCTGAGTGTCCCAAGGACCACCCGCTGACCTCACCATCGCAAGGGAGCACGCATGGCAACCCGAGCCGTCGCCCGTCGTACGGCCGTCGCCGGGGGTACCGCCCAGGCGTTCGGCACTGGGGGAGAGAACGTCGACGCGACCAGGAGTGTCCGCGCCCATGGCGGCGAGATCGCGGACCGCGATCTGGTCGGCATGTACCTCGACGAGATCGCGCGGACGCCGCTGCTCGACGCCGCCAAGGAGGTCGAGCTGTCCCAGACCATCGAGGCGGGTGTGTTCGCGCGGCAGGTCCTCGACGGGTACGAGGAGTCCCAGGCGGACGCCACCCGTGAGGAGCTCCAGGCCCTGGTCGCCGAGGGGGAGCGGGCCAAGGACGTCTTCATCCGCTCCAACCTCCGCCTGGTCGTCGCGGTGGCCCGCCGCTACCCGCGCAGCGGCCTGCCCCTGCTGGACCTCATCCAGGAGGGCAACGCGGGCCTGGTGCGCGCCGTCGAGAAGTTCGACTACCGCAAGGGCTTCAAGTTCTCGACGTACGCCACCTGGTGGATCCGCCAGGCGATCACCCGCTCCATAGCCGACCAGTCGCGCACCATCCGTCTCCCCGTCCACCTGGTGGAGGAACTGGGCCGGATCCGCCGGGTGCAGCGCGAGTTCAACCGCGACCACGGCCGGGACCCGGAGCCCGCGGAGATCGCCCAGGAGCTCGGCTCCACCCCGGAGCGCGTCAGCGACGTCCTGGACTGGGCGCGCGACCCCGTCTCGCTGAACATGTCGGTGGACGACGAGGGCGAGACCCAGTTCGGCGACCTGCTGGAGGACACCTCGGCGGTCTCCCCCGAGCAGTCCGTGATGACCCTGCTGCGCAGCGAGGAGCTGGACGACCTGATCGGCCGCCTCGACCAGCGCACGGCGTCCATCATCAAGATGCGCTACGGCATCGAGGACGGCCGGGAGCGGACCCTCACCGAGGTCGGCAAGGAGCACGGCCTGACCCGTGAGCGGATCCGCCAGATCGAGAAGCACGCCCTGCTGGAACTGAAGAAGCTGGCACGTCAGACCGGCTTCGACGCCGCGGCGTGAGGGCCGCCGGCCGTGCCGTACGGCGCTCGTTCCGGGGGCGCACGCCGGGGGGCGAAGGCCCGCGCGAACATGGCTGTGTAACGCCGCTTCAAACGGCGTGTCCCGGGAACAAGACTTCCGGGCACGGTAGTTCGGGCCCGAGGGCAAGACCCCCGGGCACCGGCGGCCCCTGCGGCCGCGCAGGTGACCGGCTGCCGCCGCACCACCCACCGAGAGCCACGTCCCGACGCACTCCCCCCGGCGCCGGGACCTCCCCGAGCCGGGCTTCGGCGCCTTCCCCCGGGCGCCGGGGCCCGGCTCTTCCCCGTCGCGGGCTGGTCGTGCGCTGCTGCTCAGGGGGTGCGCTGCCGTGCTCGGGGGCTTCGCCGGCCGGCTCCTCTCGTGGCAGCGGCCGGCTCCTCTCGTGGCCTCGGCCGGCCGGGCACGGCTGAGCGGCGGGGCACCCCGTACCTGAACACCGGGGTGGCCCGCCGGATGGCAGATTGTGCCACATCGGCATAGCCTGCCGACGTGAGCAGCACCACCCCGGCACAGCACCCCCGCCCCTCCTCGGCGTCCTCCCCGTCCCCCTCCCTCACCGAACGGCGCAAGGCGGAGACCCGCATGGAGATCGCCCGCGCGGCGGCGGACCTCTTCGTACGGCACGGACTGCGCGGCACCCGCGCCGAGGACATCGCCCAGGCCGCGGGCATCGCACCGCGCACCTTCTACCGCTACTTCGCCGGCAAGGAGGAGGCCGTCGCCCCCCTCTGCGCGGCCGGCGCCCAGCGCTGGGTGGAGGCGGTCCGCGCGGCCCCGGCCGGCCTGTCCCTCCCCGCGGCGCTGGAGCACGCCGTACGGCACATGCTGACGCCGGGAGCGGGGGTGCCGGCGGCGTCGTGGGAGTGGGTGCGGACGCTGATCCGGCTGTGCGAGTCCAGCCCGGCGCTGCGGAAGGTGTGGGCGGAGGTGTGCCGGGCGTCCGAGGACACGCTGGCGGAGGTACTGGCGGAGCGGGAATCCGCCAGGGGCAGCGGCAGTCACGACAACGTTGCGGGAAGCCCGCCCCCGGGGTCCCGGGCGTCCCGGGCGTCCCGGGAGTCTTGGGAGTTCTCGGAGCCCTCAGAGCCCTCGGAGTTCCGCTTCACCGCCGCCGTCGCGAGCGCGGTCGTGCGGGTGGCCGTCGAGTCCTGGGCGGCGGGCACCGCCCCGGCGACGGGACCGGAGGGACCGGCGGAGCTGGCGCTGCGCAATCTGGAGGCGTTGCGGGCGCTGCGGTGGGGATGAGGCGGCCGGTGACCGCCAGGGGAGTCCGTCGGTGAGCCGGTGGTCCGGGGGGTGAGCTGTCGGGCGTCACGGGGGCGCGCCGACCGGCGTCGGGGCTGTGCGCCGCCCGGTGTCACGGGGGTGATCCGCCCGGTGTCACGGGGGTGATCCGCCCGGTGTCACGGGGGTGATCCGCCCGGCGTCACGGTGGCGATCCGCCCGGCGTCACGGTGGCGATCCGCCCGGCGTCTCACTCCACCGCCCGGGTCAGCCGTCCCCCCAGCTCCCGCACGTACTGAGCGAGCCGGCCCGGCCCGCGCACGCTGAACTCGCACCCCACCAGCGCCAGCCGCACCGCCACCCACTCCAGCGGGTCGCCGGTGGCGCCCCGCACCCGGCACCGGTCCGCGTCGAGCGGTTCGGGCGCCCCCAGCCATCCCCGCAGCCGCGCCGCGACGGCCTCGGCGGGCGCCTCGAACTCGACGGTGACCTCGTACGTCTCCTGCTGCCGCCGGATCGACCGGCGCAGGAACTCCGCAGCGCTCCCCGTGGGCAGCTCCCGGGGCGCGAACCGCGCGCCGGTCGCGAACGGCTCGCTCACCCGGTCGACGCGGAACGTGCGCCAGTCCTCCCGCCCGAGGTCGTAGGCGACGAGGTACCAGCGCCGTCCCGTGGACACCAGCCGGTAGGGCTCGGTCAGGCGCCGCGACGCCTCGCCGTCCCCGGAGCGGTAGGCGAAGCGCAGCTTCTCCCGGCCGGCCACCGCCGACGCCATCACGGTCAGCGTCTCCGGCGCGATGCCGGGGCCGTCCCCGCCGGTCAGTGCCGTGGTCGCGGTCTGCAGGGTGGCCACCCGGTGGCGCAGCCGGCTCGGCAGCACCTGCTCCAGTTTCGCCAGCGCCCGTACGGACGCCTCCTCCACACCCGCCACCGCGTGCCCGGCACCGGCCCGCAGGCCCACCGCGATCGCGACCGCCTCCTCGTCGTCCAGGACGAGCGGCGGCATGGCCTTGCCCGCGACGAGCCGGTAGCCGCCGTCCGAGCCCTTGGACGCCTGCACGGGATAGCCCAGCTCACGCAGCCGGTCCACGTCCCGCCGCACGGTGCGCCGCGAGACCCCGAGCCGCTCGGCGAGCTCGCCGCCGGGCCACTCGCGGGGCGTCTGGAGGAGCGAGAGCAACTGCAGGAGCCGAGCCGGGGTGTCCGTCGTCATGGTCCGAGGATGCCCGAGCCATAGGACAGGAACTGACCTCATGCCCATTCGTGCCGACGATCGCCGCTGGCCGAACCGGCGTTTCCGGACCGTTGATGTTCCCCGGCGAGCGAAACGAGATGTGTTGTTGGGCGCAACGGGCCGAGGCGGTGGGGCGCCGAACCGAGAATGTGCGCTGCGGACCCTCTCCAAGGTCGCAAGCCCGGACTGATCGCCAGTTGGCCGAGATGCCCCCCGAGACGCGGACGCCCGAGCCGGCCGCGCTGCCGGCGGAGCGGCAGCAGCCGGTGGCGGCGGCGCAACACCGTACCCCACCCCACGGCACGCACCACATCCGCAGCCCGTACCCCGCCACCCGGCGCGGCCCGGGACCCGACGGTCCCGGGCCGCGCTGCCGTACCCGTCCGGTGTCGGGGCCTCCCGAAGTGCCGGCCCCCCCGGCAGCGCCCCCCGGGGGTGTCAGGTCCTCCTGGCTCGCGCCCCGTCGCTCACGACAGGTGCGCGGCCCTCCGCTCCATCGCCTCGCGTGCCGCCTCCTCGGTCGTGTAGACCTCGCACATGTGCCGGCCGTCCGGCGTGGCCGTGTGCTCGGCCTCCCACAGGGAGATCTCCCGCCCGTCGCACAGCAGGAACGCGTGCTCGTAGAGCGAGAAGCCCAGCCCGGCGCGCCCGGCCCGGCAGGGGCGCCCGAACGCCTGCGTGATCTGGTGCGCGCACGCCGTGGCGAGCAGCGCCGCCGTCTCCGCGCCGGGCCGGTCCGGGTTCTCCGCGCGGCGCAGCAGCCGGCGGGCGTGGTCCGCCGAGTCGTCCGGCACGTACGCGTGCCGGGGCGCGGGGACCGACGACAGCTCCACCGGCACCGGCAGCTCGAACTCCGGCGGGTCCGGCGGCAGCGCGAGCCGGTCGCCCGCGGTGTGCAACTCCTCCGAGTCGACGTACACCTCGTGCTGCGGGGCACCGCCCGGCGTGGTGTTGTGGACGAGCTCCCAGAGGGTGAGCGCCGAGCCGTCGGCGAGCAGCCAGGTGTGCCGGTGGGTCTCCTGGTGCAGGCCCGCGCTGTGGTGCGCGGAGTGCAGGGAACTGTCGTACGCCAGCGCGCTGTCCAGCCGCCGTATCGTCTCGTCGGGCAGCTCGAACGAGTTCAGGGCGCGTCCGAGCAGTCGCGCGAGGTGCTCCTCCGGAGACTCGGGCGAATCGGATGGTTCGTACGCTGCCGTCTCGTACGGAACGCTCAAGGTTTCTCCCGGCGTTGCTGCATGTCACCTTGTGGGTGCATACCGTAGCCCCTCGGCCGGGCATCATGTCCGGGAACCGAGAAAACGTATGCCGGGAAAACGGCCGGGGCGCGCGAGAAGTTCCCGCGCGACCCGACGACCCGTCAAAAAAGCGCTGGTCGGAGGCGTGTGCGCCGGGTTCGCCGCACCCTGCGCGGGAGGTACCGGGCTCAACGCGCGCCCTGCAACTCCCCGTACAGCTCCGTGTAGGAGGGCCACCCCCCGCCCTCCCCCTCCCCTCCCCCCGCCCCGTCCCCCGCCCTGCCCCCCTTCCCCGCCACGGGCCCGGCCGCCCGCACCGCCCGCACGATCGCGCGCGTGACCACGTCCGCGCCGGCCGCCAGGATGTCGTTCAGCGCCAGCGGCTGCGTGGCGTCCAGCGCGCGCGCCCCGGTGGCCAGCGCGAAGACGGTGTCGCCGTCGTGCAGCAGATGCACCGGCCGCACGGCCCGCGCGATGCCGTCGTGTGCCGTGCCGGCCAGCTTCTGCGCCTGCGCCTTCGACAGGCCGGCGTCGGTGGCGACGACCGCGAGCGTGGTGTTCAGCGGGGGCGGCGCGTTCCTCGCCGCGCTCTCGGCGAGCCGTGCGCGCGCCGCCTCGTGCACCTCCGCCTCCGGGTAGCGCACCCGCCCCTGGAACAACTCCCCGTACAGCACCCCCGTCTCCGGATCCGTCACCGACCCCGCCGCGTTCGCCACCACCAGCGCGGCCACCGTGATCCCCGAGTCCAGGACGGTGCTCGCGGTGCCGACCCCGCCCTTCATCGGCCCGACCGCGGCCCCCGTCCCGGCGCCCACACAGCCCTCCGGCACCGGCGCCCCGATCCCGCTCGCCGCGGCCGCCTCGACCGCCGCCCGGCCCACGGCGGCGTCCGGCCGGGCCCGGAAGTCGCCGCCCCGGCCCAGGTCGAAGACGCACGCGGCGGGCACCACCGGCACGACGTGCGCCGGATCCGGCCCGACGCGCACCCCGCGCCCGCGCTCCTCCAGCCAGGCCATCACCCCGGAGGCCGCGTCGAGCCCGTAGGCGCTGCCGCCGGTCAGCACCACCGCCTCGGCCTTCTGCACCACGTTGCGCGGATCGAGGGCGTCGGTCTCCTTGGTGCCGGGGCCGCCGCCGCGGACGTCCACGGCGGTCACGGCCCCGCCCTCGGGGGCCAGGACGACCGTGGTGCCGGTGAGCCAGCCGTCGCCGGTGCGCGTCGCGTGCCCCACCCGCAGGCCGGTCACGTCCGTCAGAGCATCAACTGTCATGGGGCCAGTCTGCTGCCCCCGGCAGAAGCCTTCCCGGTGCGCGCCGAGGGTGTCAGGCGGTGGGTGCGCCCGTCCGTCCCCGGCGCGCGCGGGCGGCCAGGCGCGCCGTCAGGGTCCCCCCGGCCGCCACCGCCAGCGCCGACACGACCCCGGCGGCGAGGACCGCCCGGTCGCCCAGGAAGGTGCAGCAGATCACCAGCAACGCCGTGGTCGGCAGGACCAGTTGCTGGGCGGTGCCCACCTTGAAGTGACGCGCGTGCAGGGCCCAGACGGTGAGCAGGAACAGGGCCGTCGGCAGGGTCACCGCGGCGGACGCGGCCAGCGTGGAGATGTGCGCCTCGTCGACCGCCTGTTCGACCGCCACCTCCAGGCCCGCGCCGATCGCCGCCGCCGAGGCGAAGATCAGGTAGTGGCCGTAACCCCAGACGAAGGCCTGCCGGTTGGAGCGCAGACGCCCGTGCACCGGCACCGCGAAGTAGATCCACCAGGCGGAGAACACGATGAGCAGTCCGCCCGCCGCGATCGGCAGCAGCGCGCCCAGCGCGTCGTTCTCCTCCACACCCGACTTCACGGCGACCGTGGCCGCGGCGATCGTCTCGCCGAGCACGATGATCGTGAACAGCCCGTACCGCTCGGCGATGTGGTGCGGATGCCATGTGGTCGGCCGGTCCTTCTCCGCGTAGACCGGCACGCACAGTTCGGCGGCCACCATCACCAGGAACAGCCAGGGGCGGGCCGGTTCCGGCAGGAGCACCAGCCCCAGCCAGCCGACCTGGCAGAGCAGCACGCCACCGGCGTAGCGCAGGGCCGTGGTGCGTTCCGCGCCCCGGGCGGACCGCGCGGCGCGCAGCCACTGCGTGGCCATGGCCAGCCGCATCACCACGTATCCCAGCCAGACGACCAGGTAGTCGTGGTCCGCGAAGGCGCGCGAGATCCCGGCGGCGAGCACGAGGACGCCGGCGATCTGCACCAGGGTGACCACGCGGTAGAGGGCGTCGTCGTTGTCGTACGCCGAGGCGAACCAGGTGAAGTTCATCCAGGCCCACCAGATGGCGAAGAACACCATCGCGTAGTTCAGGATGCCCTCGCCGGGGTGTGCCTCCGCGACGGCGTGCACCAGTTGGAGCCCCGCCTGCGCGACCGCCACGACGAAGCACAGGTCGAAGAAGAGCTCCAGGGGGGAGGCGACGCGATGTGCCTCGTCGCGCCCGCGGGCGGTGAGCCGGCGCAGCGGCCTCCGAGGGGCCGGCGCGCCGGACGAGGCGGGCGGCGGGGTCGGACTGGACGTCATGATTCCAAGCACAGCAGATGCCGGCCGGAAAATCTCCGCGAGTACGGACCAACCAGGCATCCCGGCCCGCGCCGGCACCCACCCCGTACCCTGGGGGCATGAGTACCTCCCCCGCTCCCGAGCCGCGCGCGTCCAAGGCCGCGCTGATCTTCGGCGATCCGCTGGACGAGCAGTCCTCGGACGACACGGATCGCGGCTGGGGCGAGCGGCCGGGGACCGGTCGTGACGCGGCCGACGACCTGAAGCGCTTCCTGGACGAGAAGCCGCCCCACCACCTCTGAGCCGCCCGCCCGGCCCGCCGGCCCCGGCGAGCCTCGCCGGCCCCGCGCACCGCCCTGCCCGCCGCCTGGCGCGGCCGGTCCCGCGCCACCGCCCGGTGCGAGCGGGAACCCGCTACCGCCCGGTGCGCCCCGGGTCGCGCTGTCCGCCCTGCGCGACCAGCGCGTCGCGGATCTCCTTGAGCACCTCCAGCTCGGTCACCTCGATGACCTCGTGCGTGCCCTCCCGCGCCTTCCTGCGGGCCTCCTGCCGGGCCAGGTACTTCGCCATCGGCAGCACCATCAGGAAGTAGACCACCGCCGCGGTGATCACGAAACTCAGCGTCGCGCCCGCGACGGAGCCCCACAGGATCATCACCCCGCTGGTGACGCTCCCGTCCGCGCCCACCCGGCACGGCTCCTTCAGGCAGGTGCTGTAGCTGTCGAGGTTCTTGGTGCCGATCGCGCCGACCAGCGGGTTGATGACGCCCTTCACCACCGAGTTGACGATGTTGGTGAAGGCGGCGCCGATGACCACCGCGACTGCCAGATCGACGACGTTCCCCCGCATCAGGAAGGCCTTGAAGCCCTGCAAGACGCCCGGTCCCTTCTGCTCGCTCACCTGGTGGCCTCTCCTCATCGCACGGACAGCTTCTGGAACAGACAGTTCCGCAACCTACGGCAGGACGAGGTGACCGTGTCCAGTCCGGCAGCTCGTCCGGCGGCTCCGGCGACCGGTTCGACAGCATGGCGCGCACCGCGCGCAGGGCTCGCCTCAGCACACCGTCACCGCCAGCCGGGCCGTGGCGCTCGCACCGGCCAGGCGCGCCGCGGTGGCACGCGGGACCGACAGCACCACCAGCGCCCCGCCGACGGCCTCGCCGGCCGGCGGCTCGGGCACCTCGGTCACCAGCGCCCCGCGCGCGACCACCTCGGCCGCACCGCCCGTCACCGACTCCGTGGCGGCGACGACGTCGACCCGGTCGCCGGGGCGCAGCAGCCGCACCGTCGCCGCGTCGGCGATCCGCACGGGCGCGGACACCGGCCGCACGGCCCGGCGCTCCGGCGCCCGGTCCGCCACGGGGTGCCCGCGGGCCCGGTCGCCCGGACGGGTGTCGGCCGGGGCGCGCGGACCGGCCGCCACCAGCGCCACCGCGGTGATCACGAGCGCGGCGGCCAGGGCGCGCCGCCGCTGCCGGACGAACCGGCGCAGCCGGAACCGCCCGCCGCGCACCCGGACCGGCGCGAACAGCGGCACCTGGCAGGTCGGCGGGGCGTCGGTACCGAGCGGGAGCGGGAGCGGAGATCGGGGGCCGGGGAGCGGCTGGGCGGGCGGTACGGAGGACGCAGCGAGGGACACGAGGACCACCACCTGTGACGACGGATCGGTTGCAGCCCACGATGAGGCCGCGCGCCGCCGCCCGCTGACGCCCGTGCACTACCGACGGGTTGTGGACAACTCCCCCACCCGAACGAGACGCTCCGCGACCCCGTCAGCCACCTCGCCAGACTCCCGCGACCACCGCCACGGTCCCGCGATCACCGTCACGACCCCGCGATCACCGCCATGCCACCGGGATCGCGCCACGGCCCCGCGATCCCTCTACGCCACCGCGATCACCGCCACGGTCCCGCGATCACCGCCACGGTCCCGCGATCACCGCCATGCCACCGGGATCGCGCCACGGCCCCGCGATCCCTCTACGCCACCGCGATCACCGCCGCGCCACCGCGACCCCGCTACGGCAGCGCGATCCCCGGATCCATCCCTCCCAGCGCGTTCACGCACAGACAGTCCCGCTCCTCGTTCGCCGGCAGCGCCGCCACCGCGTCGAACAGCACGCCCCGCAGCCGGTCCACGTTCGCGGCGAACACCTGCAGCACCTCGTCGTGCGAGACGCCCTCCCCGGTCTCGGCGCCCGCGTCCAGGTCGGTGACCAGGTTCAGAGAGGTGTAGCAGAGCTCCAGCTCACGAGCGAGCGCCGCCTCGGGGTGGCCGGTCATGCCCACCACCGACCAGCCCTGCGCCCGGTGCCACGACGATTCGGCGCGGGTGGAGAAGCGCGGCCCCTCGATCACCACGAGCGCGCCACCGTCCACCGGCTCCCAGGCCCGGCCGCGCGCGGCCTTCAGCGCCGCCGACCGCCCGGCGGGGCAGTAGGGGTCGGCCAGGGACACGTGCACCACGTTCGGCACGGTGCCGTCGGGCAGCGGCAGTCCGTCGAAGTACGTCGGCACCCGCGACTTCGTACGGTCGACCAGTTGGTCCGGGACGAGCAGCGTGCCCGGCCCGTACTCGGGACGCAGCCCGCCCACCGCGCACGGCCCGAGGACCTGGCGCACGCCGACCGAGCGCAGCGCCCAGAGGTTGGCCCGGTAGTTGATCCGGTGCGGCGGGAGATGATGCCCGCGTCCGTGCCGGGGCAGGAAGGCGACCCGCCGGCCGGCGACCTCGCCGAGGAAGAGGGAGTCGCTGGGGGCCCCGTACGGCGTGTCCACCCGGAGCTCGGTCACGTCGTCGAGGAACGAGTAGAAGCCTGAGCCGCCGATTACACCGATCTCTGCGTTCGCCATGTCCAGCACAGTAGCCGCCGGACGGGCGGCCGCACCGGCCGGTCGGGAAAACACGAAAGCCCCGCCGTCGTACGACGGCGGGGCTTGTCGTGAGTGCGTGTGCCTCAGGCGGCGGTGCTGCTGGACGACGTCCCCGCGCTCGACGTCCCCGCGCTCGACGTCCCCGCGCTCGACGTCTTCGAGTCCGAGGACGAAGACGACGAGGACGAAGACGACGCAGACGACGCAGACGGTGACGAAGACGACGAGCTCGTGGACGCCGGCGAGCTGCTCGACGAGGAGCCGCGGCTGTCGTTGCGGTAGAAACCGGAGCCCTTGAAGACAATGCCGACCGCGGAGAACACCTTCTTCAGGCGGCCCTGGCAGGTGGGGCACTCGGTCAGAGCGTCGTCGGTGAACTTCTGCACCGCCTCGAGGCCCTCGCCGCACTCGGTGCACTGGTACTGGTAGGTGGGCACTGTCTTCCTCCTGGCACTCTCACTCGATGAGTGCTAACGACGGTCCATAGTGACGTATTCCTCGGGATCAGTCCACTGTCACCGGCTCGCGGTGACCGACGCCACGTGCGACGGTCCGGGTCCGGGGCGGGGCGGCCGGCCGCGGCCGCAGCGCGAGCAGGGTCGCCAGCGCCGGTGCCGTGCCCCCGAGCGGCACCAGGAACGCGGCGCCGTCCCACAGGTGGTCCTCCAGCTGCCCGGCGACGGTGACGGCCCCCGCCTGGCCCAGCGCCACCGCGCCGGTCAGCCAGGTGAACGCCTCGGTGCGGGCCCCTGCCGGGACCAGGTCCTCGACCAGCGTGTAGCCGGTGATCAGGGCGGGCGCGACGCACATGCCGACCAGCAGGCCGAGCCCGGCGAGCAGCGGCACCGAGTGCGCGGCCCACAGGCCGGCGGCGGCCAGGACGAGCGCGCCGTAGCCGACGACCAGGCGTCGCTGCGGGGCCGCCTTCCAGGCGACGGCGCCGCACGCGATGCCGGAGAACATGTTGCCGGCGGCGAAGACGCCGTACAGGACGCCGTTCAGGCCGGGCTCGCCGATCGACTCGGTGAAGGCGGCCAGCGCGACCTGCATGCCGCCGAAGACGGAGCCGATGCCGAGGAACGCCACGGCCAGCACCCGCACCCCGGGCACGCGCAGCGCCGAGGCGTGCTTCACGCGCGCGTGCCCGCCGGTGCCGGCCGGCGGCTGCGTGCTCTTGCGCGCGGCGAACAGCAGACCGCCGGCCAGGGTCAGCGCGGCCTCGGTCACCAGGCCCGCCGCCGGGTCCACGGCGGTGCACAGGGCGGTGGCGAGCAGCGGGCCGACGACGAAGGCCAGCTCGTCGGTGACGGACTCGAAGGCCGCCGCCGTGTTCATCAGGGGGGTGCCCCGGAGCTGCACGGCCCAGCGGGCGCGCACCATGGGGCCGATCTGCGGCACCGAGGCTCCCGTGGGGACGGCCGCCGCGAGCAGCGCCCACAGGGGGGCGTCCGCCAGGGCCAGCGCGGTCAGGGCGAGGCCCGCGAGCGCGTGCGCCGGCACGCCCGGGATCAGCACGGCGCGCTGCCCGAAGCGGTCCGCCAGACGGCCGCTCCAGGGCGCGAACAGCGCCATGGAGACGCCGGTGACGGCCGCGGCGGCGCCGGCCGCGGCGTAGGAGCCGGTGGTGTGCCGCACCAGCAGCACGATGGAGATCGTCAGCATCGCGAACGGCTGGCGCGCGGCGAAGCCGGGCAGCAGGAACGTCCAGGCGCCGTGCGTGCGCAGCAGATGCCCGTATCCGGGGCGGGAGGTCTTCGACGAGGTGACCGTGGACGCCACGGCCCTGGCCTTTCTGCCGCCTGGTAGCGCGGCCCGCTCGCGGTGGGCCGGGCGCCGAGAGCTGTCCTCTTGCGCGCACTGCGGTTGATACCGGCGTCCACCGCGTCGAAGGGCTCGTCCGGCCGCCATACGGTCGCGCCAGCTCTGCGTCAGGCAGAGTCGGTTCGATCTGGGTGACGCCCGCATCGTACCGGTCGACGGTCCCGCCTGCCGGTGAAAACGAGCACCATGAGGGCGCCCACCTGCGATTAGGCCGATCCGCTCGTACCGAGCCAGCCGGCCAGCTTGCCGCCGCGGCCGACCGCCCGCAGCCGCCGCTCGGCGGCGTCCCGGACCGGGTCGGTGGCGACCACCAGCAGTTCGTCGCCCCGGCGCAGCACGGTCGTCGGCAGGGGCACGAACGACGTGCCGTCGCGGACCACGAGGGTGACCGCGGACCCGGCCGGCAGCCGCAGCTCGTTGACCTCGACGCCGTGCATCCGCGACCCGCGCGGGATGCTGACGGACAGCAGGTGCCCGCCCAGCCGCTCCAGGGGGGCGGACTCGATGCCGAGGTCGGCGGCCTCGGCGCTGTCGCGCAGGTGCAGCGTGCGGGCCAGCCAGGGCAGCGTCGGGCCCTGGACCAGGGTGTAGACGACGACCAGGACGAAGACGATGTTGAAGATGCGACGGCTGCCGTCCACGCCGCTCACCATGGGGATGGTCGCCAGGATGATGGGCACGGCGCCGCGCAGCCCGGCCCAGGACATCAGCGCCTGCTCCTGCCACGGCACCCGGAACGGCAGCAGGCACAGCACGACGCTCAGCGGCCGCGCCACCATGGTCAGCACCAGCCCGATGAGCAGCGCGGGCAGGATGTCGTCGCCCAGTTCGTGCGGGGTGACGAGCAGGCCGAGCAGGACGAACATGCCGATCTGGGCGATCCAGCCGAGCCCTTCGGCGAAGCCGCGCGTGGCGGGCCAGTGCGCCAGGCGCGCGTTGCCCATCACCATCGAGGCGAGGTAGACGGCGAGGAAGCCGCTGCCGTGGGCCAGCGCGCCCGCCGCGTACGCGGCGACCGCGATCGCCATCACGGCGATCGGATAGAGGCCGGACGCGGGCAGCGCCACGTGCCGCAGCCCCCAGGAGCCCAGCCAGCCCACGGCCAGGCCGATGGCGGCGCCGATCGCGAGTTCCAGCAGGATCTCGCCGACCAGCACGTACCAGTGCTCGACCGGGCCGACCGCGGAGAACGACACCACCAGGATGACCACGGGCGCGTCGTTGAAGCCGGACTCGGCCTCCAGCGTGCCCGTCACGCGCGCGGGCAGCGGGATCTTCCGCAGCACCGAGAAGACCGCCGCAGCGTCGGTGGAGGAGACCACGGCGCCGATGATGAGCGCCTGGCGCCACTCCAGCCCGACCAGGTAGTGCGCCGCCGACGCGGTGATCCCGACGCTCACCGCGACCCCGCCCAGCGCCAGCGCGGTGGCCGCGGGCAGGGCGGGCCTGATCTCCTTCCACTTCGTGCCGAGACCGCCCTCGGCCAGGATCACGACCAGGGCGGCGTACCCGATGACCTGGGTCAGCCCGGCGTCGTCGAAGTGGATGTCGCCGATCCCGTCCTGGCCCATGAGAACGCCGATGCCGAGGTAGACGAGCAGGCTGGGGAGCCCGCTGCGCGAGGAGATCCGGACCGCGGCCACGGCGACGAGCAGGACGAGCGAGCAGACGAGCAGGAGTTCGTTGAGGGCGTGGACAGTCAGCGGCCGATTCCTTCCCTGGTGAAGTTACTTCGTTACCTTACCTAATTCTTGACGATTTCTTGACGCTTGTCCGGGCATGATCGAACGTCCGTCCGCGCTGGTTGCCCACTCCGCGTCAAGTCCCACCGGGCCCTGCGCCTATGGTTGCTCCAGCACTCCAGTACCGCCTGCCGCTCGCGTTAGGACAGCAAGGACAGCGATGCCCCCCAACACCACCGCCTCAACGGGTCAGCAGCCCGGCAAGTCCGGCAGGAAGAAGGGGCGCAAAGCCCGACTGATCGTGCTCGTGCTGGTGCTGGCCGTCCTGGGCGGCATCGCCTTCGGCGCGTACTGGTCCATCAGCACCGTGCGTGCCTCCTTCCCGCAGACCAAGGGCTCGATCACGCTGCCGGGCCTGACCGCACCCGTCGACGTCAAGCGCGACGGCTACGGCATCCCGCAGATCTACGCCTCCTCCGACGAGGACCTGTTCATGGCCCAGGGCTACGTCCAGGCCCAGGACCGGTTCTACGAGATGGACGTCCGCCGGCACATGACCGCGGGACGCCTGTCGGAGATGTTCGGCGAGGGACAGGTCGAGAACGACGAGTTCCTGCGCACGCTGGGCTGGCAGCGCACCGCGCAGAAGGAGTACGACACCGAGCTCTCCGCCGCGACCAAGAAGTACCTCCAGGCGTACGCCGAGGGAGTCAACGCCTACCTGGCGGGCAAGAACGCCGAGGACATCTCCCTGGAGTACGCGGCCTTCGGCCTCAGCAACGACTACAAGCCCCAGAAGTGGACCCCGGTCGACTCGGTGGCGTGGCTGAAGGCGATGGCCTGGGACCTGCGCGGCAACATGCAGGACGAGATCGACCGCGCCCTGATGACCAGCCGCCTCGGCCCGAAGCAGATCGCCGACCTGTACCCGCGCTACCCGTACGACCGCAACCAGGTCGTCGTCCGGCAGGGCCAGTACGACGACCTCACCCAGACCTTCGGCGGCGGCACCGCGGACGACGGCTCGGCGGACGGCACGTCCGCGGACGGGACCTCCTCCGACGGGATCTCCTCGGACGGCACCTCGTCCGACGGGATCTCCTCGGACGGCACCTCGTCCGACGGCATCTCCGACGGCACCTCCACGGGCGACGGGACGGGCTCCACGGACGCCTCGGCGGTCTCCTCCTCGGCGGACTCCTCGGCGCTCCAGAGCCAGCTCACGGGCCTCTACGCCGAGCTGGAGGACCTGCCCGAGGCCGTCGGCGTGAACGGCAACGGCATCGGCTCCAACTCGTGGGTCGTCGGCGGCGCGCACACCATCACCGGCAAGCCGCTGCTCGCCAACGACCCGCACCTGTCGCCCGCGCTGCCGTCCGTCTGGTACCAGATGGGCCTGCACTGCCGCACGGTCTCCGACACGTGCCAGTACGACGTCTCCGGCTACACCTTCGCCGGCATGCCGGGCGTGATAATCGGTCACAACCAGGACATCTCCTGGGGGATGACCAATTCCGGCGTCGATGTCACGGACCTCTACCTGGAGAAGCTCACCGGCGACGGCTACCTCTACGACGGCAAGGTGAAGCCCTTCACCACGTACGAGGAGACGATCGAGGTCGCCGGCGGCGAGTCCAAGAAGATCGTGGTCCGGGAGACCAACAACGGACCGCTGCTGTCCGATCGCGAAGACCAGCTGGTGAAGGTCGGCCGGAAGGCCACCGTCGACACCGCCGCTCCCGACCGCGGCGACGGCTACGGCATCGCCCTGCGCTGGACCGCGCTGGAGCCGGGCACCACCATGGAGGCCGTCTTCGCGCTGAACAAGGCGGCCGGCTGGGAGGACTTCCGCGCCGCGGCGGCCCTGTTCGAGGTGCCCTCGCAGAATCTCGTCTACGCCGACACCGACAACCACATCGGCTACACGCTGCCCGGCAGGATCCCCACGCGCGCGGAGGGCCACGACGGCTCCGTGCCGGCGCCGGGCTGGGACTCCGCGTACAGCTGGACCGGCTACGTCGAGCAGGACGAGCTGCCCTACGAGTACGACCCGCAGCGCGGCTACATCGTCACCGCCAACCAGGCCGTCGTCGGTGAGGACTACCCCTACACGCTGACCACGGACTGGGGCTACGGCGCCCGCAGCCAGCGGATCACCGACCTGATCGAGTCGAAGATCAAGGGCGGCGGCAAGGTCTCCACCGAGGACATGCGGCAGATGCAGACGGACAGCAGCAGCGAGATCGCCAAGCTGCTCGTCCCGCAGCTGCTGAAGATCGACCTCGACGACAGGGACGTGCGCGACGCGCAGAAGCTCCTGGAGGGCTGGGACTACACCCAGGACGCCGACTCGGCGGCCGCCGCCTACTTCAACTCGGTCTGGCGCAACGTCCTGAAGCTGGCGTTCGGCAACAAGCTGCCCAGGGAGCTGCGCGTCAAGGGCCAGTGCCTGTGGGTCGAGCCGGTCGACACCACCGGCCCGGTGGACGACGACCGCCGGGTGCGCGAGTGCGGCGAGCGCGAGGCGGGCCAGGCGCAGCCGGACGGCGGCGACCGCTGGTTCGAGGTGGTGCGCGGCCTGATGGACGACCAGGACAGCGACTGGTGGACGACGCCCAAGTCGGGCACCCGCCCCGGCGCCGACAACCGCGACGAGCTGTTCGAGCGTGCCATGATCGACGCCCGCTGGGAGCTGACCGCCGAGCTCGGCAAGGACATCGACTCCTGGAGCTGGGGCCGGCTGCACCGCCTGTTCCTGGAGAACCAGACGCTCGGCACCAGCGGCCCCGGCTTCCTCCAGTACGTCCTCAACCGCGGCCCCTGGGAGCTCGGCGGCGGCGAGTCGACGGTCAACGCCACCGGGTGGAACGCCGCCGGCGGCTACGACGTCGTCTGGGTGCCGTCGATGCGCATGGTGGTCAACCTCGACGACCTCGACAAGTCGAAGTGGATCAACCTCACCGGCGCCTCCGGGCACGCCTACAACGCCCACTACACCGACCAGACCGACAAGTGGGCCAAGGGCGAGCTGCTGGACTGGTCGTTCACCGAGCAGGCGGTCGACAGGAGCACGAGCGACACACTCGTGCTGAAGCCGTGACCCGCTGACGGCGACACCGTGCCGAAGGGCCCTCCACGCGCGCGTGGAGGGCCCTTCGGCGTTCCCCGGGCCTCAGCTCCCGGAGCCCGCGAAGCGGCGCACCCCGGACGGTGTCACCACCGCCTGCACCGGCCGGTCGTGCGGCTCGGCGGGCACGCGCGCGAGGACCTCCGTGTCGTACAGCAGCACCACGAGCGCGGGGCGGGCCGCCGCGCGCTCCAGCCGCGCCAGGACGCGGTCGTAGGACCCTCCGCCGCGCCCGAGACGCATCCCGCGCGCGTCGACCGCGAGCCCCGGCAGCAGCACGGCGTCGGCGCCGGTCACGGCGTCCGGCCCGAGACGCTCGCCGGCGGGCTCCAAGAGCGCCATCCTCCCCCGGTGTTGCACGCGCACCAGGGAGCCCTCCCCGGTGTAGACGCCCCAGTCGAGGTCGTGGTCGGGCAGGAGCACCGGAAGCAGGACGCGTACGCCCCGCGCGCGCAGCGCGTCGATCAGCGCCACGGTGCCGGGCTCGGCGCCCACCGAGACGTACGCCGCCACCGTGCGCGCGTGCGCCAGCTCGGGGAGTTGGAGCGCCCGTTCCGCGAGCACGGCCGAGGCCTCCTCCACGTCACCTGCGGGCAACCTGTTCCTCATCCCGAGGAGTTCTTGCCGCAACGTCCGCTTGTCAGGCTCGCCCATGTGTCCGAGGTGGCTCATCTGTCGCTCCCGTACCGTCTCGAAGTGCTCATATGAGCATGAACTGACCGGAGCCGCAGATTCTCCGCAAAGCCACCGGATATGGTTGCGGACATGACTCAGGCGCAACCACGGATCAGCAAGGCTGTCATTCCCGCAGCAGGGCTCGGGACCCGGTTCCTGCCGGCCACCAAGGCCACTCCCAAGGAGATGCTGCCGGTCGTGGACAAGCCGGCGATCCAGTACGTGGTCGAGGAGGCCGTCGCGGCCGGTCTCGACGACGTCCTCATGATCACGGGCCGGAACAAGCGCCCCCTCGAGGACCACTTCGACCGCAACTACGAGCTCGAGTCGGCCCTGGACAAGAAGGGCGACGCCGAGCGTCTCGCCAAGGTCCAGGAGTCGAGCGACCTCGCGACCATGCACTACGTGCGCCAGGGCGACCCCAGGGGCCTGGGCCACGCCGTCCTGTGCGCGGCACCCCACGTCGGCGACGAGCCCTTCGCGGTGCTCCTGGGCGACGACCTCATCGACCCGCGCGACCCGCTCCTGCAGCGCATGATCGACGTCCAGGAGCAGCGCGGCGGCAGCGTCGTGGCGCTCATGGAGGTCGAGCCCGAGCAGATCCACCTCTACGGCTGCGCCGCCGTCGAGATGACCGAGGACAGCGACGTCGTCAAGGTCAACGGACTGGTCGAGAAGCCGGACCCGGCGGACGCCCCGTCGAACTACGCCATCATCGGCCGCTACGTCCTCGACCCGGGCATCTTCGGCATACTGCGCACGACCGAGCCCGGGCGCGGCGGCGAGATCCAGCTGACCGACGCGCTGCAGCAGCTCGCGCAGGACGAGAAGGTCGGCGGCCCGGTGCACGGCGTCGTCTTCAAGGGCCGCCGCTATGACACCGGTGACCGTGGCGACTACCTGCGTGCCATTGTCAGACTCGCGTGCGAACGTGAAGACCTGGGCCCGGACTTCCGGACCTGGCTCCGCAGTTACGTCACCGAGGAGATGTAGCCACTTGAGCACCGCCGCGCCCCGCGCCACCGGCCAGGACCACCTCTGGTCGGTGGACGAACACCTGGAGGACATCCTCGACACCGTCCGCCCCCTCGAACCCATCGAGCTGCAACTGCTCGACGCCCAGGGCTGCGTCCTGGTCGACGACGTCACGGTGCCGGTCTCCCTGCCGCCGTTCGACAACAGCTCCATGGACGGGTACGCGGTACGGGTCGCGGACGTCGCGGGCGCGAGCGAGGAGTTCCCGGCCGTCCTGGAGGTCGTCGGGGACGTCGCCGCGGGCCAGGCCGAGCTGGTGCCCGTGGGGCCCGGCCAGGCCGCCCGCATCATGACCGGTGCCCCCCTGCCGCCCGGCGCCGAGACGGTGGTGCCGGTGGAGTGGACCGACGGCGGCCTCGGCGGGGGCCCCGCCACCGGGATGCGGGCCCGCAGCCTCGGACCCGAGGGCGCCGCCGGGCAGGTGCGCGTGCACCGGCCGGCCGAGGCCCGCGCGCACGTGCGCGCCCAGGGCAGCGACGTCAAGGCCGGCGACCGCGCCCTTGCGGCGGGCACCGTCCTCGGCCCGCCGCAGATCGCCCTGCTCGCCGCGATCGGCCGCGGCACGGTCCGGGTCCGCCCGCGCCCGCGGGTGGTGGTGCTCTCCACCGGCAGCGAACTGGTCCAGCCCGGCGAGGGACTGGGCGGCGGCCAGATCTACGACTCCAACAGCTTCGCCCTCACCGCGGCCGCCCGCGACGCCGGCGCCATCGCCTACCGGGTGGGCGCCGTCGCCGACGACGTCGAGACGCTGCGCACCGCCATCGAGGACCAGCTCGTGCGCGCCGACCTGATGGTCACCACCGGAGGCGTGAGCGTCGGGGCGTACGACGTCGTCAAGGAGGCCCTGTCGCACGTCGGCGACGAGGACGAACCGGGCAGCGGCATCGAGTTCCGCCGGCTCGCCATGCAGCCCGGCAAGCCGCAGGGCTTCGGCTCCATCGGCCCCGAGCACACCCCCCTGCTGGCCCTCCCCGGCAACCCGGTGTCGTCGTACGTGTCCTTCGAGCTCTTCGTCCGCCCCGCGATCCGCACCCTGATGGGCCTGGCGGACGTGCACCGGCCGCGCACCCGGGCGACCCTCGCCGCGGACGCGGCGCTGACCTCGCCGAAGGGACGCCGGCAGTTCCTGCGCGGCAGCTACGCCGACGGGCGGGTGACGCCGGTCGGCGGGGCCGGGTCCCACCTGGTCGCCGCCCTGGCCCAGGCCGACGCGCTGATCGTCGTCCCCGAGGACGCGGAGTCCGTCGAGCCGGGCGCCGAGGTCGAGGTGGTCCTGCTCGGCTGAGCCCCGCGGGTTGGGGGTACCGTGTCGCGCACAACAGGCCCGTGCGCCGCACCGCGACGGGCCCGGACCGGGAGCGCCACACCATGACCGTGCCTTCCCGGGGGCAGACCCCCGGATCCCCCGCGCAGGACCGACTGACGCACATCGACGACGCGGGCGCCGCCCGCATGGTCGACGTGTCGGGCAAGGACGTCACCGCGCGCACCGCGCGCGCGAGCGGACGCGTCCTGGTCGCGCCCCGCGTGATCGAGCTGCTGCGCGGCGAGGGGGTCCCCAAGGGCGACGCCCTCGCCACCGCGCGGATCGCGGGGATCATGGGCGCCAAGCGGACCCCGGACCTGATCCCGCTGTGCCACCCGTTGTCGGTGTCGGGTGTGACACTGGACCTGTCGGTCGCGGACGACGCGGTGGAGATCGTCGCCACCGTGAAGACCACGGACCGCACGGGCGTCGAGATGGAGGCGCTCACCGCGGTCTCCGTCGCCGCGCTCACCGTGATCGACATGGTCAAGGCGGTCGACAAGGGAGCGGTCATCACGGACGTGCGGGTGGAGGAGAAGACGGGCGGCACGTCGGGCGACTGGAGCCGGGCATGACGGACGACGCGGCGCTCGGCGGCGCGCCGGCCGCGGCGTACCGCGCGCTGGTGATCACCGCCTCGAACCGGGCCGCCGCCGGGGTCTACGAGGACCGGGGCGGCCCCCTGATCGCGGACGGCCTGAAGGGCTTCGGGTTCGCCGTCGACGGCCCGCGGGTCGTGCCGGACGGGGAGCCCGTCCGGGCCGCGCTGCGGGCGGGCGTGGACGCCGGGTACGACGTGATCGTCACCACGGGCGGCACCGGTGTCTCGCCCACCGACCGCACCCCCGAGGCCACCCGCGCGGTGCTCGACCGCGAGGTGCCGGGCATCGCGGAGGCGATCCGGGCGTACGGCCGGGACAAGGTGCCCACCGCCGCCCTGTCCCGGGGGCTGGCCGGGGTGGCGGGCGGGACGCTGATCGTCAACCTGCCCGGCTCGACCGGCGGCGTACGCGACGGGCTGGCCGTGCTGGAGCCCCTGCTGAGGCACGCCGTCGACCAGATCCGCGGCGGTGACCATCCCGGACCGGGCAGTGGGGGTGCGAGCTGAACAGCGCATCCTGGCCCGTCGAACTGGTGGAGGGCGATGTCGTCCTCCGGCCGATAAAGCTGCGCGACCAGCGGGTCTGGCGCGAGGTGAACCGGCGCAACCGCGACTGGCTGCGCCCCTGGGAGGCGACCATCCCGCCGCCCGCGCCGGGCGGGCCGGTCGCGCACCGGCCGACGTACCGCCAGATGGTCCGCCATCTGCGCGCGGAGGCGAACGCCGGCCGGATGCTGCCGTTCGTCATCGAGTACCAGGGGCGGCTGGTGGGGCAGTTGACGGTCGCCGGGATCACCTGGGGCTCGATGTGCTCGGGCCACGTCGGCTACTGGGTGGACGAGGCGGTGGCCGGCCGGGGTGTGATGCCGACGGCCGTCGCGCTCGCCGTCGACCACTGTTTCCGCACCCTCGGCCTGCACCGCGTCGAGGTCTGCATTCGCCCCGAGAACGGGCCCAGCCGGCGCGTGGTCGAGAAACTCGGATTCCGCGAGGAGGGCCTCAGGCCCCGTTATCTGCACATCGACGGCGCCTGGCGCGACCACCTCGTGTTCGCGCTGACGGCGGAGGAGGTCCGGGACGGGCTGCTGACCCGCTGGCGCCGGACCCGGGCGCGGAACTCCCCGGGGAACGCGCAGGACATGCCGCAGAACGCTCCCGGGAACCCCGCCTGACCGTCCTGCCCGGGACCTGCCGGGCCCCGCCCGGCAGGTAATTGAATAAGTGTTCGAAATTGATCGGCTCGCGACCGATCTGGAACCATTCCCTTCGCGAGCGGGTCGGCCCGCTGCTGATCGCATGGATCACAAAAAAAGCTCGAAATATCAGCCAGATCGTGCGACACACCGGCTCAATTGGCAGATGGCCTCACGCAAACCCCTCTACCGTGTGAGGCGTGAGCAGCAGCGGCCTCATCTACGCAGTCATTGTCGGGGCCTGGGCCGCCTACTTGGTGCCGATGTGGCTCCGTAGGCAGGACGAGCTGAACGAGGCCCGTCCGACGGAACGCTTCAGCACAGCCATCCGGTTGCTGTCCGGACGGGCGGGCATGGAGCGCCGGTACGCCAAGGACCTGCGGGCGCGCTCCGCCGACGAGGAGGAGCCCGGCTTCGACGACCCGGACGCGGTCACCGACTCGGTGGACGTCCGGGCCTTCGCCGTGCCCCCGGCCCGGCCCCGGGCGGAGGGCGTCCTCCAGGCGGCGGCAGCGGGAGCCGGGCCGGTGTCCGGCGCCCGCACGGCCGGCCCCGCCCCGGGCCGGGACGACGCGCCCGCACCCGCGCGCACCCCGGTCCCCCCGGCCCGCCGCGCCCCCGGCGCGGAGGCGGCCGCGGCACGCGCCCGGCGCTCGAAGGTGCTCGCGCGCCGCCGGCGCACCACCATCATGCTCTTCCTCGCCTTCACGCTCGGCACGGTCGTCGCGGCCGTGGGCGGCCTCGCCTTCCTGTGGGCGCCGGGCGTGCCCGCGGTGCTGCTCAGCGGGTACATCGTGTACCTGCGGGCGCAGGAGCGCCGCCGCTTCGCGTACCAGATGGACCGGCGCCGGGCGGAGGACGCGGCGCAGCGGCTGCGGGAGCGGGCGCGGCAGCCGCGCCGCCACGCGGTGGCCGAGGCGGACTCCGACGAGCCCGAGGAGGGCTCCGAGCCGGAGACCGACCCCGGGCTGTCGGCGCTGGCCGCGGACCGGCGGGCACTGGTGGAGCAGACCGACCACGCCGAGTGGGTCGATCAGCAGCGGGAGCGGCAGCGGCGGCCCGGGCGCGGGGAGAGCTGGGAGCCGGTGCCGGTGCCGCTGCCGACGTACGTGACGGCGCCGGTCGCGCCGCGGGCGACGGCGGACGTCGATCTCGGCGCGCTGGACGCGTGGAGTTCGGCGCGGTCCGGTCCGGT
This sequence comes from Streptomyces cinereospinus, assembly GCF_042430725.1. Lineage (NCBI taxonomy): Bacteria > Bacillati > Actinomycetota > Actinomycetes > Kitasatosporales > Streptomycetaceae > Streptomyces > Streptomyces cinereospinus. Next base: position 33,253 of record NZ_JBHMCY010000050.1, read on the forward strand.
GGCCCCGGACCAGGAGGCTGCCGCGGACGTGCGCGAGCCCGGCGCCGGGGCGCCCGCGACCGGCTCCCCGGCCGGCGCGGAGCCGGAGGGGAGCGGGGACGCGGACGGCGCGGCGGAGAAGGCGGACGGCGAGGGACGCGGGGACGCGCGGCGCCGGGCGGCCTCGGCGCGGCGGGCGCGGGAGCGGGGGCGTACGCCGCTGTTCGACCAGTACGAGGACGGGGAGCGGCCGCGGGCGGCCAACGAGTAGCCCGCCGGCCCCGGGCCCGGGACCGGCGGGAACGGATTTCCAAGCACCCCGATCGGGGTGCTAGAGTTTCACTCGTTGCAAGGGCCTGTGGCGCAGTCCGGTAGCGCACCTCGTTCGCATCGAGGGGGTCTGGGGTTCAAATCCCCACAGGTCCACGCAGCTCGAAGCCCCCACCGACCAAGTCAGTGGGGGCTTCGACGTGTTGGCCCGCGGTCACAGGGGCTTGGCGAAGCAGCGGCTCGCCTCGTGGTGGCGGTAGTAGCCGAACTTGGCGCAGGGCTCGTAGCCGCCGGACGTGTAGAGGGCCATGGCCTCCGGCTGCCGGGTGCCGGTCTCCAGGACCATGCGGACCCGGCCGGCGGCGCGGGCGTCGTCCTCCAGCGCGGCGAGCATGCGCCGGGCGAGGCCGCGGCCGCGCAGCTCCCTGATCACGTACATCCGCTTGAGTTCCGCGTCACCGTCCTCGTTGCCCTCGTCGTTCTTCTCCTGGCTGCGCCAGCCGCCGGTCGCGACGGGGCGGTCGGCCTCGTCGTAGGCGATCAGGTACACGCCGTGCGGCGGCCGGAAGTCCGACGCGTCGAGGGCGGTGGCGTCGCCGCCGTCGCCGTAGCGCTCGTGGTACTCGGCCTGGACCTCGTCGTTGAGCTTCACGGCGTCGGGGTGGTCGAAGGGAACAGGGCGTATATGCATGTTGATGACCGTACATCTATGCGGCAGGGAATCCGGACTTCGTCCAGTGTGCCGGTAAGGTGCCCCGGTGCTCACTGTGACCTCTGTGAATGTCAACGGGCTGCGCGCCGCCGCGAAGAAGGGCTTCGTGGAGTGGCTCGCCGGGACCCGGGCCGACGTGCTCTGCCTGCAGGAGGTGCGGGCCGAGCCGCAGCAGCTGCCCGAGCACGTCCGGGCGCCGCAGGGGTGGCACGTGGCGCACGCGCCGGCGGCCGCCAAGGGGCGCGCGGGTGTCTCCCTGTACACGCGGCGCGAACCGGACGCCGTGCGGGTGGGGTTCGGGTCCACCGAGTTCGACGGCAGCGGGCGCTACGTCGAGGCCGACCTGCCCGGGGTGACGATCGCCTCCCTCTACCTCCCGTCCGGCGAGGTCGGCACCGAGCGGCAGGACGAGAAGGTCCGCTTCATGGGCGAGTTCCTCGCCCACCTCAAGGGCCTGCGGGAGCGGGCCGCCGCCGGCGGGCGCGAGGTGCTCGTCTGCGGCGACTGGAACATCGCCCACCGGCAGGCCGACCTGAAGAACTGGCGCGGCAACACCAGGAACTCCGGCTTCCTGCCGGAGGAACGCGCGTGGCTCACCACCGTGTTCGACCCGCAGGCGGGCGGTTACGTGGACGTGGTGCGCGCCCTGCACCCGGACGTCGAGGGGCCGTACACCTGGTGGTCGTACCGGGGGCGGGCGTTCGACAACGACAGCGGATGGCGCATCGACTACCAGGTCGCCACGCCCGGGCTCGCGCGGCGGGCGGTCAAGGCCTGCGTGGAGCGCGCCGCCGGCCACGGCGAGCGGTGGTCGGACCACGCCCCGGTGACGGTGGTCTACGACCGCCACCAGGCCCGGACCTGACGGACCCTTCCCGTCCGGCTCGCGAGACGCCCCTAGGGACCGTCCGGCAGGTCCCGGGGCCGCTCGCGCATCCTGCGGTCCAGTGCCAGCGAGAGTTCGGCGTCCACCACGCTGCGGGCCAGCGGGCGCAGGCGGGGCAGGTCCCGGGCCGAGGCGTGGCGCAGCACCAGGTCGGTGAAGAGGGCGGCCAGGGCGTCGGCGTGCGCGCGGGCCTCCTTCCCCGCCCGGAGCACCTCCGCGAGCGGGACGCCCTCCCGCACCAGCGCCGCCGACACGTCCAGCAGGCGGCGGCTGATGTGCACGGTCTCGTCGCCGTCGGTGCCGAGGTGGCCCAGGTGCAGCGCGGCGGCCAGGTTCTCGGGCGTGACCTCGCCCTCGAAGCGGGCGGCGAGTTCCTCGGGGGTGAGGCGGACCGGCTCCTCCTCGGTGGGGGTGTCGACGCCGAGCAGGTCGGCCACGTCCCGGCCGTGGTCGAAGGCCTCGGCCAGCTCCGCGATGCCGCTCAGGGTGTGGCCGCGCTCCAGCAGCGCGCCGATCGTGCGCAGCCGGGCCAGGTGGTGGTCGTCGTACCAGGCGATCCTGCCCTCCCGGCGGGGTGGCGGGAGCAGCTTGCGCTCGCGGTAGAAGCGCAGGGTGCGCACCGTGATGCCGGCCAGCCGGGCCAGCTCCTCCACGCGGTACTCACGCTTCTCCGTCACGTCCGCACCCTAAGGCGTACCGCCGGTAACTTTCTGTGGACCGGCCCCTACCCATCGGTACGCCGTTACTCTACCCTCCGATTGCGCCAGTGTTCACTGGCGGGGTTGTGGAGTCGCGGAACGGCATGGAGGGCGTCGGTATGGCCGAGCACGAGCATGTACGGGTGGCGGTGGTCGGGTCGGGGTTCGGCGGGCTCGGGGCCGCCGTGCGGCTGCGCCGCGAAGGGATCACCGACTTCGTCGTGCTGGAACGGGCCGGCGGCGTCGGCGGCACCTGGCGGGACAACAGCTATCCCGGATGCGCCTGCGACGTACCGTCCCACCTCTACTCGTTCTCCTTCGCGCCCAATCCCGACTGGCCGCGCACCTTCTCCGGCCAGGAGCACATCCGCGCCTATCTGGAGCGCGTCACGGACCTGTTCGGGCTGCGCCCGCACATCCGCTTCGACTCGGAGGTGAAGCGGATGACCTGGGACGGCGCCGAGCTGCGGTGGGTGATCGAGACCGTCTCCGGCACCCTCACCGCCGACCTCGTGGTCTCCGCCACCGGGCCGCTGTCCGACCCGAAGATCCCCGAGATCCCGGGGCTGGACACCTTCCCCGGCACGGTGTTCCACTCCGCCCGCTGGGACCACGGCCACGATCTGCGCGGCAGGCGGATCGCCATGGTCGGCACCGGCGCGTCCGCCATCCAGATCGTGCCCGCCATCCAGCCCCGGGCCGGCCGGCTGGTGCTCTTCCAGCGCACCCCGCCCTGGGTGATGCCCCGCGTCGACCGCGCCATCACCGGTGCCGAGCGGCGGCTGCACCGGGCGCTGCCGCTGTCGGCCCGGCTGCGCCGCGGACTGCTCTGGGGCGTCCGGGAGTTGCAGGTCCAGGCGTTCACCAAGCACCCCGAGGAGCTGGGCTTCGTCGAGCGGCTGGCCAAGCGGAACATGGCCCGCGCGATCAAGGACCCGGCCCTGCGTGCCAAGCTCACCCCCGACTACCGCATCGGCTGCAAGCGGATCCTGCTGTCCAGCGAGTACTACCCGGCGCTCGCCCGGCCCAACGTGGACGTGGTCGCCGGCGGGCTGCGCGAGGTCCGCGGCTCGACCCTGGTCGCCGCCGACGGCACCGAGGCCGAGGCCGACACGATCGTCTTCGGCACCGGCTTCCACGTCACCGACATGCCGATCGCCGAGCGGGTCGTCGGGGCGGACGGCCGGACGCTCGCGGAGGCCTGGAAGGGCGGTATGGAGGCCCTGCGCGGCGCCTCGGCGGCCGGGTTCCCGAACTTCATGACGGTCATCGGGCCCAACACCGGCCTGGGCAACTCGTCCATGATCCTGATGATCGAGTCCCAGCTGAACTACCTGGCCGACTACGTGCGGCAGTTGGACGTGCTCGGCGGCCGGGCGGCCCTCGACGCGCGCCCCCGCGCCGTCCGCGCCTGGAACGACAGGGTGCAGCAGCGCATGCGGCGCACGGTGTGGAACACCGGCGGGTGCACCAGCTGGTACCTGGACGCCGACGGCCGCAACACCACGGTCTGGCCCGGCACCACGAGCGAGTTCCGGCGCGCGACGCGCCGGGTGGACCTGGCGGAGTACGAGGTGCTGCGCCCCTCGGCGGCCGGAGCCGCCGGCGCGGACCCGCGGGAGGCCACCGTATGAGCCGCCTGCTGCCCGTCGCCTCCGGCCCCTACGCCCCGCCCGCCCCCGCCCGTGAACTGACGGTCACCTCCGCCGACGGCGCCCGCCTGCACGTGGAGGTGCACGGCCCCGAGGGGGCGCCCGCCGTCGTCCTGGTGCACGGCTGGACCTGCTCGACCGCCTTCTGGGCCGCGCAGATCCGCGCCCTCGCCACCGGTCACCGGGTGATCGCCTACGACCAGCGCGGCCACGGGCGCAGTCCCGCGAGCCGCCTGTGCAGCACAAAGGCGCTCGCCGACGACCTGGAAGCGGTGCTCGCCGCGACCCTCGCGGCCGGGGAGCGGGCGGTGGTCGCCGGGCACTCCATGGGCGGCATGACGGTCATGGCGGCGGCCGGGCGGGAACGTTTCCGCGCGCACGCGGCGGCCGTACTGCTGTGCAGCACGGGCAGTTCCCGGCTGATCGCCGAGTCGACCGTGGTGCCGCTGCGCGCGGGCGGGCTGCGCACCTGGCTGACCGGGCGCGTCCTCGCTTCCCGCGCCCCCCTCGGGCCGGTCACGCCCCTGGCGCGCCGGATCCTCAAGTACGCCACCATGGGCGCCGGTTCCGCGCCGCACATGGTGGAGGCGTGCGCGCGGATCGTGCACGCCTGCCCGCGCACCGTGCGCCACACCTGGTCGCAGGTGCTGTGCCTGCTCGATCTCGACCACGGAGTACGGCAGTTGCGGGTGCCGACGGCGGTCGTGGTCGGCACGCAGGACCGGCTCACGCCCCCGGTGCACGCCCGTGCGCTGGCCGCCGCGCTGCCGCACTGCGTCGGGCTCACCGAGCTGCCCGGCCTCGGGCACATGACCCCGGTGGAGGCTCCCGGGCTGGTCACCGGGAAGATACGCGAACTCGTCAGCACGTACGCACCGCAGGAACCGCTCGGGGAGGGCGCATGAGCAGGGTCGGTCTGGAAGGGCAGGTCGCGGTCGTCACCGGCGCCGCCCGGGGCGTCGGGGAACTGCTCGCCCGCAAGCTGTCGGCGCGCGGCGCCAAGGTGGCGCTGGTCGGCCTGGAACCGGACGAGCTCGAGCGGGTCTCCGGCAGGCTGCACAGCGAGAGCGGCCACTGGTACGCCGACGTCACCGACCACGCGGCCATGGCGCGGGTGGCCCAGGAGGTCAAGGAGCGTTTCGGCAAGGTCGACATCGTCGTCGCCAACGCGGGCGTCGCGGCCGGCGGGCCGTTCGCCGACTCCGACGCGGAGGCCTGGCGGCGGGTGATCGAGGTGAACCTCATCGGTTCCGCGGTGACCGCCCGCGCCTTCCTGCCGGCGCTCACCGAGAGCCGGGGCTACCTGCTCCAGGTCGCCTCCCTCGCCGCGATCACGCCGGCGCCGATGATGACCGCGTACTGCGCGTCCAAGTCGGGCGTGGAGGCGTACGCGCACAGTCTGCGCGCCGAGGTCGGCCACCAGGGCGTGCGGGTCGGCGTCGCGTACCTGTCGTGGACCGACACCGACATGGTGCGCGGGGCCGATCAGGACGACGTCATGCGGGAGTTGCGGCAGCGGCTGCCGTGGCCGGCCGGCAAGACGTACCCGCTGGGACCGGCGGTGGACCGGATGGTGGCCGGGATCGAGCGGCGGCGGAGCCACGTGTACGGGCAGTGGTGGCTGCGCGGAATGCAGGGCGTGCGCGGCGGTTTGCCCGCGCTCATCGGGACGGTGGGGCAGCGCGAGATGCGGCGGTTCGCGCCGCGGCTGCGGGGAATGCGGACGGGCCTGGTGGGCGCGGGCGGCGCGGCCGACGAACAGGCCCGTGCTACACAGCGTAGTTGATCGACATGCGCAGCGTGTTCGTGCGTGCAAATCTGGTCGAGGCCCCATCCCTTACCCACAACGGGAGTGAATCTCATGGGCATGAAGGACCAGTTCCAGGACAAGGCCGAGCAACTGCGCCAGCAGGCGAAGGAGCGGCTCGGGCAGGAGCGGGACGAGACGCGCGAGCGCCCCTCGCAGCCGCAGCCGCGTGAGCGCGGCCGCCGCGATCAGGAGACGGACCGGGAGCGGCGCGAGGCCGAGGACCGTTTCGCCGACGACTACGACGCCTGACCCCGTAGCCGGCTTCACCCGGTGACACAGGGCGCCCTTCCTGCCGGAGGGCGCCCTGTGTCCGTGCGCGGCGGGTCACGGCCGTGGCGGCAGCTTCGGCCGGGAGCGGTCCGGTACGTGGCCGTAGTCCGGGGGCGTGGCCGGCGGCCCGGTCTCCAGCAGGTTCAGCGCCAGCCGCACGGCGTCGTCCAGTTGCGCGTAGCGGCCCTCCGCCCAGTCCAGGGGGGTGCGCAGGGCCTCCACGTCGGGGGCGACGCCGTGGTTCTCCACGGACCAGCCGTACGCGTCGAACCAGGCCGCGTTCATCGGCACGGTGATGACGGTGCCGTCGCCGAGGCGGTGGCGCCCGGTCATGCCGACCACGCCGCCCCAGGTCCGCTGGCCGACCACCGGCCCCAGACCGAGCAGTCTGAAGGCGGCCGTGATCATGTCCCCGTCGGAGGACGTGGCCTCGTCCGCCAGCGCCACCACCGGACCGCGCGGCGCGTTCGAGGCGTAGGACACCGGCTGGGCGTCGCGCGTGAGGTCCCAGCCCAGGATCGTGCGGGTCAGCTTCTCGATGACCAGCTCGCTGATGTGGCCGCCCGCGTTGCCGCGCACGTCCACGATGAGCGCCGGCCGGGACACCTCCATGCGCAGGTCGCGGTTGAACTGCGCCCAGCCGGAGCCGCCCATGTCGGGGATGTGCAGGTAGCCGCAGCGGCCGGCGCTCAACTCCCGCACCACGTCCCGGCGTTTGGCCACCCAGTCCTGGTAGCGCAGGGGACGTTCGTCGACGAGCGGCACCACGGCGACCCGCCGGGGCGGCCCGTCGCCCTCGGCCGGCGCGAAGGTCAGCTCCACCGTCGTGCCGCCCGCGCCCGCGAGCAGCGGGTAGGGCCCGGTCACCGGGTCGACCGGGCGGCCGTCCACATGGGTCAGGACGGCGCCCTCGCGGATGCCGGAACCGGCCAGCGGGGAGCGGGCCCGGGAGTCCGAGGAGTCGCCGGGCAGGATGCGCTGGACCGTCCAGCCGCCCTCGCGGTGCACGAAGTTGGCGCCGAGCAGGCCCTGGCGGCGCTGGTAGTGGGGCGGGCCCTCGTTGCGGCGGGCGGCGGTGACGTAGGCGTGCGAGGTGCCCAGTTCGCCCAGCAGTTCGCGCAGCAGGTCGGCGAACTCGTCCGGCGAGGCGACCCGGTCGACCAGCGGCCGGTACTGGCCGAGCACCGCCTCCCAGTCGATCCCGCACATCCCCGGCTCCCAGAAGTAGGCGCGGATCAGCCGGCCCGCCTCCTCGTAGGCCTGCCGCCACTCGGCGCCGGGGTCCACCTCGTGCATGATGCGGCGGACGTCGATCCAGGTCGTCGTGTCGCCGTCGCCCGGCTCGGTGGCGGGCACCGCGCGCAGGTCGCCCTCGTCGACCACGACGAGCCGGGTGCCGTCGCCGCTGACGGTGAACCAGTCCAGGTGCCCGACGAGTTCGGACTTCTTCGCCTTGGTGATGGTGAAGTGCTCCAGGGTGGGGCGGCCGCTGGTGTCGTCCGGGTTGACGAAGGTCTCGCCGAGCGCGCCGGAGATCGGCCAGCGCAGCCAGACCAGCCCGCCGCCCGCCACCGGGGACAGCCCCGAGTACTTGGAGGCCGCGACCGGGAAGGGCGTGACCCGGTTCGCCAGGCCCTCGGCCTCGACGGTGACCGCGCCGCCCTCGCCGCCCTCGGCGACGGCCTCGTCCTCGGCCGGGTCCAGGCCGCCGGCGGCCGGCCGCCCGTCCGGGCTGAGCGCGAACGGCGACGGGGTGGCCGACGACAGCGGGACCAGGTACGGACGGCAGCCCAGCGGGAAGGACAGATCGCCGGTGTGCACGTCGTACACCGGGTCGAAGCCGCGCCAGGAGAGGAACGCGAGATAGCGGCCGTCGCGGGTGAAGACCGGGTTCTCGTCCTCGAAGCGGCCGTTGGTCACGTCGACCACCAGGCGGTCCTTGATCCGGGCCAGCTTGATCTGCCGCAGCGACCGGCCTATGCCGGGGTGCGACCAGGTCAGCCAGGACCCGTCCGGCGAGAAGGCGAGGTCCCGCACCGGCCCGTTGACCGACCGGATCAGCTCGGTCACCTCGCCGTCCGGCTGCTGAGCGCCCTCGGCGGCGGCCGTGTCGTCGGACGCGGTGACGAGCAGCAGCCGCCCGTCGTGCGCGGCGACCGCGAGCAGCCCGCCCGCCGGGTCGCTGACCAGCTCCAGCACCCGGCCCAGCCGCCCTTGGGCCAGCCGCCGCGGGGCACGGTCGCCGCTGGCGCGCGGCAGGTAGGCGATCTCGATCGCGTCCTCGCCCTCCGCGTCCGTGACGTAGGCGACCTGCCCGCCCGAGCCGAGCATCTCCGGCAGCCGGACCCGGACGCCCGGGGTGTCGGTGAGGGTGCGGGCCGGTCCGTCCCGGTGCGTCAGCCAGTACAGGCTGCCGCGCACCACGACCGCGCTCGCGCGTCCCGTCTCGTCCACCGAGAGGGCGTCCACGTGGTGGGCGGCGGGCACCTGGTAGGTACGGCGGCCCGCGCGCGGGCCGTTCAGGCGCACGTCCAGCCGGCGGGGCGCCGAGTCCGCGGCGAGGTCGTCGACCAGCCACAGGTCCCCGCCGCACTGGTACACCACGCGGTTGCCGTCGCTGGCGGCGTGCCGGGCGTAGAAGGCTTCGTGGTCGGTGTGCCGGCGCAGGCCGGAGCCGTCGTGGGCGCACGAGTAGAGGTTGCCGACGCCCTCGTGGTCGGAGAGGAAGGCGATCCGGCCGCCGACGAACATGGGGGAGTGCAGATGGCCGCCGAGGTCGGCGAGCAGCCGCCGGCCGTGCAGCCACAGGCGGCCCGTGGCGCCGCCGCGGTAGCGCTTCCAGGAGGCCGGTTCGTGCGGCGGGGTGCCGGTCAGCAGCAGGGTGCGGCGCTCGCCGTCGAGGTCGGCGACCTGGATGTCCGTGACCGGGCCCCAGGGCAGCTTGCGGCCCGGGGAGCCGTCCGTGGAGACCTTGTACGCCCAGGTGAAGTGCGAGAACGGCTCGCCGTGCGAGGCGACGGCGAGGATGTCACCGTCCGGGGTCCAGCCGCACACCTGGGTGTCCGGGCTGCCCCAGTAGCTGAGCCGGCGGCCGCTGCCGCCCTCCACCGGCACCAGGTACAGCTCCGGCACCAGGCTGCGCCAGCTCGTGCAGGCGATCCGGCGGCCGTCGGGGGAGAAGCGCGGGTGGCCGGCCTTGGTGCGGTCGACGGTGAGCCGCCAGGCGCGGCCCGGGGCGTCGAGCGGGGCGAGCCAGAGATCGTCCTCGGCGACGAAGCACAGCAGGTCACCGTTGAGGTGGGGCAGACGCAGATAGGTCACTCTCCCATGCTTTGCCCGGGGCTGAACAGGAGCAAGTCGTGACAATACCGGCGCGTCGAAGCCCTTCCGCGCGGCGGGCCGCACGTGACGCGGGACACGTACGAAACGGTTTCGTTTCCCACGTGCCTGCGCTATCCTCGCTGTGTACGAAACCGTGTCGTACGGGTACCCGAGCCTGGACGGAAGGGATGAGCAGGATGGCTGAGACCGCGACCGCGCGTCGCAGCCGGATCACGCCCGAGCGTGCGGCCGAGCTGTACGGGGCCGTGCTCGGCCTGCTCCGGGAGGTCGGCTACGACGCCCTCACCATGGACGCCGTGGCAGCCCGTACGAAGTCCAGCAAGGCGACGCTCTACCGCCAGTGGGGCGGCAAGGCCGAGCTGGTGGCCAGAGCCATCCGGCACGGCAAGCCGGGCAGTGTCGCCGATGTCGACACCGGGTCGCTGCGGGGTGACTTCCACGCCCTGATGGACCGTGAGGACGACTGCGCCATGGAGCAGAACGCCGCGCTGATGCGCGGTCTGGCCATGGCCGCGCACACCAACCCGGACCTGCTGCAGGCGTTCAAGGAGCTCCTCGTGGAGCCGGAGGCGGGGGAGTTCCGCAAGCTGATCCAGCGGGCCGTCGACCGGGGTGAGGTCCGGGCGGACAACCCGGCGCTCGACTACGTCCCGCACATGATGCTCGGCGCGTTCGCCATCCGCACCATGATCGACGACCTGCCTCCGACGAAGGACTTCCTCATCTCGTACATCGACGCCGTGGTCCTCCCCGCCCTCGGCGTGCGCACCACCTGAGACCCCGCTCAGCCAGTACCAGCACCTGACGCGAACCGCTCACGTCGTCGGGCCGGTCGCCCCTGCCTCCCCGCCGGGTGATCACCTTGCCCCGCACCACCCCAACGACCTGACCGGGAGTACGCCCTCGTGGCCACGTTCCTCTACAAACTCGGCCGGCTCGCCTTCCGGCGCCGCCATGTCGTCGCCCTGATATGGGTGGCGCTGCTGACCCTCGCCGGTGTCGGCGCGGCCAGCGCGCCCGCCCCCGGCACCACGTCCTTCTCGATCCCCGGCACCGAGGCCCAGAAGGCCTTCGACCTGCTGGAAGAACGATTCCCCGGGATGAGCGCCGACGGCGCGACCGCCCGGGTCGTCTTCAAGGCGCCGGCCGGCGAGAAGATGACCGACCCGGGCCACAAGGCGGCCGTCCAGGAGACCGTCCGGGAGCTGTCCGACGGTTCCGAGGTCACCGCCGTCACCGACCCCTACACCGCCAGGTCCGTCAGCCGGGACGGCACGGTCGCCTACGCGCAGGTCACCTACGAGGTCTCCGGCATGGAGCTGGCGGACGAGACGCGCGAGGCCCTGGAGGGGGCCGCGCAGGACGCGCGGGACTCCGGGCTGACCGTGGAGATCGGCGGTGACGCCCTCCAGGCCACGCCCGAGACCGGGACCACGGAGATCATCGGTATCGCGGTCGCGGCGGTGGTCCTCGTCATCACCTTCGGCTCGCTGCTCGCGGCCGGACTGCCGCTGCTGACGGCGATCGTCGGCGTCGGCATCGGCGTCGCCTCGATCATGGCCCTGGCGAGCACGCTGGACCTGGGTTCGACCACGTCGACGCTGGCCAGCATGATCGGCCTGGCGGTCGGCATCGACTACGCGCTGTTCATCGTCTCCCGCTACCGGGCGGAACTCGCCGAGGGCCGCGAGCGCGAGGAGGCGGCCGGCCGGGCCGTCGGCACGGCCGGCTCGGCGGTGGTCTTCGCGGGCCTCACGGTCGTGATCGCGCTGGTCGGCCTCTCGGTCGTGAACATCCCGATGCTGACGAAGATGGGTGTCGCGGCGGCGGGCACGGTGGCGGTCGCGGTCCTGATCGCGCTGACGATGATCCCGGCGCTGCTCGGCTACGCGGGCCGCAGGGTCCGTCCGGCGGGCGAGAAGAGCAAGTGGCTGGGCGGCACGCGGAGCAGGGACCGGGGGCGCCCGAACATGGGCACGCGCTGGGCGAGCTTCGTGGTGCGCCGGCCGGTCGCCGTCCTGCTGCTGGGCGTGGTCGGCCTCGGCGCCGCGGCCGTCCCGGCGGCCTCGCTCGAACTGGGCCTGCCCGACGACGGCTCCCAGCCGACGTCGACGACCCAGCGCCGGGCCTACGACCTGCTCTCCGAGGGCTTCGGCCCGGGCTTCAACGGCCCGCTGATGGTCGTGGTCGACGCCAAGGCGAGCGCCGACCCGCAGGCCGCGTTCGACGCGGTGGCCGACGGGATCAAGGGCCTGGAGAACGTCGTGACGGTGACCCCGCCGGCGCCCAACAAGGCCGGCGACACCGCGACGATCACCGTGATCCCCGACGCCAAGCCGTCGTCGGTGACCACCGAGGACCTGGTGCACGCCATCCGGGACACGGGCGCGGAGGTCAGGGCCGACACGGACGCGGAGGTGCTGGTCACCGGCGCGACGGCGATGAACATCGACGTGTCGCAGAAGCTGAACGACGCGCTGGTCCCGTACCTGGTCCTGGTGGTGGGCCTGGCGTTCCTGCTCCTCATCGTGGTCTTCCGCTCGATCCTGGTCCCGCTGAAGGCGGCCCTCGGCTTCCTGCTCAGCGTGCTGGCGGCGCTCGGGGCCGTGGTGGCGGTCTTCCAGTGGGGCTGGTTCGCCGGCCTGCTGGGCGTGGAGGAGACCGGTCCGGTCATGTCGATGATGCCGATCTTCATGGTCGGTGTGGTCTTCGGCCTGGCGATGGACTACGAGGTGTTCCTCGTGACCCGCATGCGGGAGGCGTACGTCCACGGGGAGAAGCCGAGCCAGGCGGTGGTGACCGGCTTCCGGTACGGCGCCCGGGTGGTCACGGCGGCGGCGGTGATCATGATGGCGGTCTTCGCGGGCTTCATCGGCTCCAGCGAGGCGATGGTCAAGATGATCGGCTTCGGCCTGGCGATCGCGGTCTTCTTCGACGCCTTCGTCGTCCGGATGGCGATCGTCCCGGCGGTCCTGGCGCTGCTCGGCAGGAAGGCCTGGTGGCTGCCGAGGTGGCTGGACCGGGTCCTGCCCAACGTGGACGTCGAGGGCGAGGGGCTGCGGACCGACGCGGACCGCGGCGACGAGGACCGGGAGCTGGTCCGCGCGTGACGCGGCCGACGGCTCCCTGACAGCGGGCCGGTGAGGGCACCGTGGGGACGGGGCTCGCCCTCACCGGCCCCCCTTCGTCGGGGACCGGGACCCCGGCACTCAGTCGGAGAGGTGCGTCAGGAAGTGCGACCAGGCCCCGGGAGCGACGGTGACGTGCGCGGCGCCGGGGGTCTTGGAGTCGCGTATGTGGATGATGCGGGGCGTGGTGGCCACTTCGACGCAGTCACCGGGCTCATTGCTGCTGCTGTAGCTGCTCTTGAACCAGTGGAACTCCGTTGCGCTCATAGTTCTCCCACCCTGCGCTCGATGAAAGCCAGCGACTCCCGTGGCGTGAGAGCCTGCGCGCGGATGATCCCATACCGCAGCTCAAGGATGCGAAGCTCCCTGAGGTGGGAGACCGGACGGCCGTTGAACGCGCCTTCGGAACGCCCGACGGCTGTGCCGTCGGTGAACTTCAGCACCTCGATCAAGCCGCTTCGTCGGGGACCGGGACTCCGGCACTCAGTCGGAAAGGTGCGTCAGGAAGTGCGACCAGGCCCCGGGAGCGACGGTGACGTGCGCGGCGCCGGGGGTCTTGGAGTCGCGTATGTGGATGATGCGGGGCGTGGTGGCCACTTCGACGCAGTCACCGGGCTCGCTACTGCTGCTGTAGCTGCTCTTGAACCAGTAAAGTTCCGGCGTGCTCATAGTCTCCCCAGCGCATGCTCGACAAAGGCCAGCGACTCTCTCGGCGTGAGAGCCTGCGCGCGGATCATCCCATAGCGCATCTCGAGTACTCGGAGATCCCTCGGATGTGAGACCGGACGACCGTTGAACGCACCGTCGGATCGCCCGATCGCGGTACCGTCGGTGAACTTCAGCACTTCGATCAGACCCAGCATTCCCGCGTGGTCCTCGCGATCGGTCGGCATCACTTGCATCGACACGTTGCGCGACTGACCGACCCCCAGAAGGTGTTCGAGCTGTCGGCGCAACACCATCTTGCCCCCGATCGGACGCTCGAGCGTCACCTGTTCCTGGACAAAGCTGAGCACCGGGGCAGGGTGCCGCTCGAAGACGGACTTACGCGCCATGCGTGCGGCGGTCTCCCGCTCTACCTGGTCCGGTGGAAGTGCCGGAAGCGATGTCTCGAACAACGCCTTGGCGTACTCCGGCGTCTGCAACAAGCCGTGGATGTTGTGATTGCTGTACAGCAGTATCTCTGCTGCCCGTGACTCCATCTCCGCCAGCTGCCGGACCTTCTGCGGATAACGCGCCCTGCGCATGTCCTCCATGAACGCCCTGAGATGCCCCTGCGCGTTCAGTAACTGGTCGGCCCGGTCGAGGAACTCCGGTCGGGGAATCCGCGCGCCGCGTTCGATCTTGCGGACCATGTCCTCGCCGTACCCCATGGTTTCACCCAGGTCGGACGCCCGCATGCCCGCCGCCTCCCGGCAGACCTTGACCAGGCGACCCACCGCCTGCACCACCGGCTCGATGTCATCCCCGGGTTCGACGTCCCAACCCGCCTCGTCCACGTCCCACCTCCACCGCGCTGCCTTACCCGTACAACGCCCGAGACACCCGAGACAGCGCAGGACAGAGTCAGGACAGTCACCGTACGCACAGGCGTTGTCACCCCTCCACGCAAGCAGCTTCGGCCACGCTCGGTGACATGAACCGCGAGATCACCGCCCCTGAAAACCACCTTGCTCCCCCCATCCGCAACTTCACCGTCCTGCTGTCCCCCACGCCACGCGGAGCCCGTCTCGCCCGCCTCCTGGGCAGGGAACAACTCCGCTCCTGGGGACTTCCGTTGCACCCGGCGGAGCACGTCCTCGCCGAACTGGCCACCAACGCCGCGACCCACGGGCGGGTCCCCGGCCGCGACTTCCGCCTGACCCTCCACGTCGTCGCCGGCACCCTCCGCATCGAGGTCACGGACACCAGGGGCGACCGGCTGCCGCGGCTCACCCATGCCGCCCCGCATGCCGACTCCGGCCGCGGGCTCCTCCTCGTCGACGCGCTCGCGGACCGCTGGGGGGTGGCGCCGGGACCGTACCCGCGCAAGACCGTCTGGGCGGAACTGACCGCCGCCCACGGGCCGTCGAACCGGACGGCGGGTCAGTAGATCACGACCCTCCAGCGCTCGACCCACAGCAGCCGGCCGCCGCCCCTGACGTCCACCTGGACGCGGGCGCCCGCCACCTGCCGGACGCTTCCGTAGAGCGTGGTGTCCGGCAGGTCCACCCCGATGATGTCGTGCACCTCAAGGTCGTCCTCGACCGGGCGGGACCAGGTGTGTCCACAGCGGCCGCAGCGGTGGCCGACGGCGCCGCGCCCCCCGGCGGACACCGGGCTCCCCGTCCGCACCTCCTCGACGTAGCGGTCGGGGCACGGGTCGGCGGTCTGTGTGCCGGTCACTCGGGACATCACCCGATCCTGCGGCAGGGCAGGGAGCCACCGCACGTGCGTGCGGCGCGGGGGCGTGCGCGTCTCGGGGCGTGTCGTCGCCGCGGGGCGGGTGGTGGGGGACGGCGCGATACCGGGCTGAGCCGAAGGTCCCGGTCAGGCCGCCGTGAGCCGGCCCGGCACCGGGTCCCGGGGCGCCGGGCGCGTGATGCCCGACAGATCGTGGGCCGCGACGCTGTTGCGGTCCGTCACCGCCTGGCCCAGCGCGTGGTGCGGCCACAGGCCGCCCGCGATCCGGCGGCCGCGCTCCACCCAGGCGCGGGCCGACGGATCCCGGGGCGCATCGTGGTTGAGGGCGTAGCCGGCCGTGTGCAGGCGCAGCAGGCTGAACCCTTTCGGGTAGTCCTTCACCGCGCTGACCTCCTGGAACGTCACGTGCGGCGCCTCGTTGAGGACCGTGCGCTTGGTGCGGTGGGTGTGGCCGGCGTGGTGCAGGAAGACGCCCCGTGCCGCCGCGTAGGCCGCCAGGACCGCGCGGGCCTGCCCGCGGCTCATGCGCTGGCGGCGCTCACCGGGAACAGGGAGTGCCGCACCGTCAGCGGATGGTGGCCGAAGACGAGCGTCGGCTGTTCCCGCGCCGCCCGCAGCCGCGCCCGCAGCCACGCCAGCTGCTCCGCCCCCATCCCGCCCGCGTCCGCGCCGGTGCCCGCCTTCTCGTAGGTGTCGAGGCCGATGATCCGCAGGCCGCCCACGTCATGGGCGAAGTACGTGCCGTCGCCGGGGCCGTCGGGAAAGGCCCGGTGGAAGGTGTCGCCCTCCGGCCCCGCCCGGTCGTGGTTGCCCCGTACGGCGAAGTAGTCGTGTCCGTGGACACCGAAGCCGTCCATGACGTGCCTGGCCGCCGCCAGGTCCCGCGGCGCGCCGCCCGCCGAGACGTCCCCGGCCACCAGCAGCAGGTCCGCTCCGCGCCGCCGGGCCTCCGCGACCACGGCCCGGCCCGTGATCTCCGGGTACGGGGACCGGCCCGGCGCCTGGGACACGCGCCGTAGCAGGGGGAGGCCCGCCACGAGGCCCGCCGTCGTCTCGCCCAGGTGCAGGTCGTTGCAGAGGGCGATCGACAGCAGGTGGCGGCCCGGCGGGGGCTGGGGGGTGGTGAAGGAGTACGGACCCGCGGGGGTGCCCAGGCCGTACGGCGAGGTGCCCACCGCGTTGCCGCCGGTCAGGTGCAGGGGAGTGGCGGCGGCCACGCCCCGGGAACGGGCCTGGTAGGAGTACGTCTGGCCGGGCTCCAGGCCCGTCAGCTCGACCTGGTGGTGCGCGGTCGGGCCGGGCTCGCCGGCGACCCGGTTCAGGCGCGCCGGGTGGGTGCCGTACACCACCTCGCCGTCGGTGGGTGCCGGGACCATCTGGCCGAGCCCGTCGTCGGTGCCGGGGACGCCCGTGAACCAGGTGACCACGGCGTGGTCCTCGGCCAGCGTGACCAGTTCCAGCTGGACGGCGGCGACAGGGCCGCAGTGCCGGGTGCGCAGGCCGTGCAGGACGACCGGGGCGAGCCGGGCGGCGGAGCGCGCGACGTGGTGGGGAGCGGGCAGCGCGGCCAGGGCGGCCAGGGCGGCGAGGGCGACGCGGGCGGCCTGGGCGGCGGGCGGGCAACAGCGCATGCCGCCTTCGTGCCCGGCCGTGGTGAACGGCGGCCGTGGCCGCGGCGGCGTACCCCGGTCCGGAACACGACAACAGCGACGGGAACGCGACAAGTCGGGCATCCGAGGAGCACCCTGGAAACAGTCCTGGAGACAGGTGGTCCTGGATTCCGGTGGTCCGGAGGTGATCATCATGATGCACACCACTGTGGGATGGCATGTCGAGCTCGAGTTCCAGGAGGACGAGACGCACACCAAGGCGGCGGCGCTGGTGCGCTTGCCCGACGGGTCCGAGGTGCGGGCCCACGGACACGCGAGCCGGCACCGCACCGACGCCAATCAGCCGCGGGTCGGCGAGGAGATCGCCGGGGCGCGGGCGCTGAACGAACTCGCCATGCGCCTGCTGACCAAGGCGCACGACGAGATCGACTCGGCGTCGGGGCGCACGTCGCACCCGATCCACGTCTGACCGGCGTCCCGCGCGGCCCGGCCGCCAGGGGCGTGGCGGCGCCCGGAGCGGGTTGACTTCCGCGAAGGGGGGCTGTCACGCTCTTGGCGGCGGTTGATGTGTGCCTCCGTGCGCCCCCTGGGCAGGCCGGAGCCTCCCGCCGACTGAACAGTTCTCCTTTTCCCTGCGTTCCGCCTCATGCCGTCGACACCGCGCGGCAGGCCCTCCGGCCTGCCGCGCGGTGTTTTTCTCGTGCCGTGCGAAGGAGAGATCCGTGACCATCCCCACCCACCGCCCGTCCGAGGAGACGGTGCCCGCCCGGACCGGGCGGGCACCGTCGCTCGCCGGGCTGCCGTCGCTGACGGGGCTCCGGTTCTACGCGGCGCTGGCCGTGTTCCTGTACCACGTCACCAGCCCGCAGCTCAGCCCCTTCAGCGGGCAGACCGCGCAGGACGCGGCCCGGCTGTTCGGCATCGCGGGCGGGCTCGGGGTGTCGTTCTTCTTCATCCTCAGCGGGTTCATCCTGACCTGGTCGGCCCGCCCCACGGACACCCCCGGCCGGTTCATGCGCCGCCGCCTGGTCAAGCTGTACCCCAACCACCTGGTGACCTTCGCGGTCTCGCTGGTGGTCTTCGCCGGCGCGGCCACCACCGCCTGGCAGCACTGGCTGCCCAGCCTGCTGCTGGTGCAGACCTGGTCCTGGGACCCGGCGGTGTCCTTCAGCGTCAACGCGCCGAGCTGGTCACTCGGGTGCGAGCTGCTGTTCTACCTGTGCTTCCCGCTGCTGCACCGCGCCGTGCGGGCGATCTCCCCGGCGCGCCTGTGGGCGTGGGCGGCCGCCGCCGCGGCCGCCGTCGTCGCCGTGCCGGCGTTCGCGTACGCCGTACTGCCCGGCGAGGCGCGCCTCCCTGGCTGGCAGGTCAGCGAGGTGCAGAACTGGTTCGTGTACCAGCTGCCGCCGGTGCGGATGCTGGAGTTCGTGCTCGGCATCCTGCTCGCCCGGATCGTGCTGACCGACCGGTGGGTGGGCGTGCGGCTGTGGCAGGCGGTGCTGCTGTGCGGCGTCGCCTACGCCGTGGCGCTCGACGTGCCCTACCTGTACGCCCTCTCCGCGGTCTGGGTCGTCCCGCTCGGTCTGCTGATCCCGGCCGCCGCGGTCGCCGACGTGCGCGGGCGGCGCTCGCCGTTCCGGGGGCGGGTGATGAGGTGGCTCGGCGAGGTGTCGTTCGCGTTCTACCTGCTCCAGGCCACGGTGCTGATCGGCGGCGGCGAGTACCTCGCCGGGCACGCCCCCTACAGCTTCGCCGAGGCGGCCGGGCTGTGCCTGCTGGCCTGGGTGATCACGACCGTCCTCGCGTACCTGCTGTACGCGCTGGTGGAACGGCCGGCGATGAAGCACCTGAGCCGGCCCCGCCGCGGCGGGGCGGAGACGGCGGCCCCCACCGGGCGGACGACCGGCGTCCGTTGACATCACAAGCGTGCACATGTCACGCTTCCCCACGGAATTACCTGCCCTGAAAAGGCAGGAAAAAGGCGACATCCACCGGCTGCGACCGGGTCCTGGATGTCGCCTTTTTCCATGCCGCCAACCCCTCACCGAGGATGTGTGGACATGCCCGAGAACATGACCCCCGACCAGATCCCGCACGCCGCGCGCATCATGGACTACTTCCTGGGAGGCTCCGAGAACCTTCCGGTGGACCGCGCCGCGGCGGACGGCATCGTGAAGCTGCTGCCCGGCGGCCCGCTCGGGGCGCGCGCCAACCGGCGCTTCCTCAACCGGGCGGTGCGCACCGCCACCCGGCGCGGCATCGGCCAGTTCCTGGACATCGGCAGCGGCATCCCGGCCGCCGCGGCCACGCACGAGGTCGCGCCCGGGGCCAAGGTCGTCTACGTCGACAACGACCCGGTCGTCGGCGACATCGCCCGCCGGATCCTGGGCGGCTTGGAGGACGGCCGCACCGCGTTCGTCGACGCGGACTTCCGCGACCCGGAGGCGGTGCTGTCCGCCCCGGCGGCCAAGGAACTGCTGGACTTCTCCCAGCCGGTGGCGGTGCTGTTCGGCGCGCTGCTGCACTTCGTCGTCGACGCCGAGGACCCGTACGGCACCGTCGAGCGGTACAAGGAGGCGCTGGCCCCCGGCAGCCTCGTCATCCTCACCCACTCCAGCCCCGACTACGTCTCCGCGCCGGTGCGGGCCGCGGTCGACGAGCTGTACACGAACCTGCGGGTGGACCTTGCCTCGCGCTCCCGCGCGGAGATCACCCGGTTCGTCGACACGGAGGGCTGGACGGTCCTCGCCCCGGGCGTGGTGTCCGTCAACGAGTGGGAGACCGAGGAGGAGCGGGCCGACGACGCGGACTACCAGACCAACCGCGAGGACACGGCCGGTTTCGCCGCCGTCGCCGTGAAGGACTGACGCACCGGCGAGGGGCCGGTCCCGCCCGTCGCGGGCCGGCCCCTCGTGCCCCGGGCCGAAGCACGTGTGAGGGTTCGGCATCTTTTTGTTCACCTGACACTGGGCTTGCTTTCCCCTGCGGTGCCGGGGCGTATGAAGGAACCCATACGGGAGGTGTGACGGGGGTTGCTTCGAGGGGCGGTCGGATGGCAGGCAAACAGAAACGCTCGGAGCGGACCGTCGAACGGCTGGTGACCGCCGCGGCCGAGCGGTTCGCGCAGCACGGCTACGTGCGCGCCACGCTCGCCGACATCAGCGGCCACGCCGGGGTGACCAAGGGGGCGCTGTTCTTCCACTTCTCCACCAAGGAGGAGGTCGCCATGGCCGTGCAGGAGCGCGGCCGGGAGGTCATGGAGCGCGCGGTGATCCATCTGCAGGCGGCCGGCGGGACGTACCTGCAACTGGTCGTCGACCTGACCTTCGTGCTCGGGCGGCTGCTGCGCGAGGACGTGTTCGTGCGGGCGTCGGTGCGGATCGCGCGCGAGCGGGAACCGGGGGACGGCGACGGCCTCGTGACCGGGCGCGGGGTGCCCGACGACGAGGGCACCCCCGACTTCTACGGGCAGTGGCTGGGCCGGCTGGGCGGGCTGCTGGACGAGGCCCGCCGCGCCGGCGAACTCGGTGGCTCCGTCGCGCAGTCGTCCGCGCGGACGCCGGTGGCGGCCGCCGTCTCGGGGCTGGAGACGCTGACCTGGCTGGGCGTGCCGGCCGACGAGTGCGAGACCTGGCTGGCCGACCTGTGGGAACTGACCCTGCCCGCGCTGGCCTCGGAGCACGGGCTGCGGGCGGTGCGGACCACGGCCCCGTCCGTGCGGTGAGGCGCCGGACCGGGCGCGGCCGGCACCCGGCGGGACCCGGCCCGGCCCGCGCGCCGGGTCCCGCCGCGGCCCGGGGCGGCGTTGCCGGCCCGCCCGCGCCTCCTCGCGGGCGCCCGCCCCCGTGGGCCGGTCAGGCGGTGCGGACCGCCGGCTCGTCGCTGAGCGGCGGAAGCCCCAGCTCCGCGCGGCACTTGGGGGAGCCGGCCGGTTCGAACTGGGCCCGGCGGTCCGGCGGGACGACGCCCGGCAGCACGTAGCGGAACATGTCGGAGACCCGGTCGTGCACGTCACCGCGGCCGGTGCGGACGTACGACGTCAGCTGCAGTCCGGTGAACGAGCCGCACAGGTAGGTCGCCAGGTCGGTGACGTTGATCTCCGGGTAGATGTCGCCGCGCCCCTGGGCGGGCGCCAGGCAGTCCCGCACGATGCTGATCCACGAGTTGTAGGGCGTGGGGTCGGGGTCGACGAACGAACCGAACTCCACCACCAGGCGTATACCGGCCCGCAGCCGCACGTCGGTGCGCAGACCGTGCGCCATCCGGTGCGCCATGTCGATCGTCGTCTGCACGCCCGGCATCAGCTCCCCGGCGGTCAGATCGGTGGACTCGAACTGTTCGTCGACCAGCGTGCGGGCGAGCGCCTCCTTGGAGGAGAAGTGAAAGTAGAGGGCGCCCTTGGTGACGCCCGCCTGCTGAGCGACGTCGCTCAGGCTGGTGCCGCCGAAGCCGGTGGCGTCGAAGGCCGCCGCCGCTCCGTCGAGGATTGCCTGTCGGGTGATCTCGGCCCGTTCCTGCCTGGCCCTGGCCACGTGCCTACCTCCTGTCCGTCGACGGGCCGGCCGCGGTCGCCCGGCCCGTCGATCCACCACGAGTCCCCCTGGTAAAAGACTGCCATGTCTGAGAGAAAAAAAACCAGTCAGCTAGTACGCTTACGCCAGCGGCGTTGCCATGCACGACGGCGGCCCATGTACGCCCTGTCCTGTTCCGCTCACGGAAGGCCGCGTTCCTTCCGCGCCTCAGGAGGCACATGATGAGTCCACTTGTGCAAGCCGACCGACTGGAATTTTCTACCCGCGAAAACGAGGAGGTCGACCTCTTTGAGCGCACGGTGCCGCGCTGGCTGGTGCACCGCACGGCGGTCTCGGAGGTCCTCATCACGGGGGTCCGGCCGCACAGACGGGACGTGTACCGCGTAGGGGCCCAGTGGGCGCGCGGGCACAGTTACTACGGCCCGGTCGCGGGCCGCTGGCACGACCCCATGCTGCTCGGAGAATCGATACGGCAGTCCGGGCTGCTCCTGGCCCACCAGGCGCTCGGTATCCCGCAGGGCCAGCGGTTCGTCACCCGGACCACCTCCTTCGAGATCACCGAGGAGGGCGCCCGCCTGGCCGGGGGCCCGGCCAACGTGGTGCTGGAGGTGACGCTCCGGGACATCCGCTGTCGCCGGGAGCACGTCGTGTCCTTCGCCTGCGACGTCCTCGCCTACCGGGGCGGCACGCTCATCGGCCACGGGTACGCCGCCACCGACTGCGTGGCCCCGGCGGTGTACCGCAGACTGCGCGGCGAGCGGGCCGAGGCCCGCCCGTCGTGCACCGTCGTCCCGGCCGCCGAGCCGGGACTGGTGGGGCGCGGCAGGGAGTTCGACGTCGTACTGGGCGTGCCGGACGGGGAGGCCGGCAACGACCAGGGCGTGCACCTGCTGCGCGTCGACGCCACTCACCCGGTGCTGTTCGACCACCCGGTGGACCATGTGCCGGGCATGCTCGTCATGGAGGCCGCCCGGCAGGCGGCGCTGGCCCGCCTCGGGCTGCCGCACGGCCTGCTGGTCGGGTGCGAAGCCTCGTTCCACCGGTACGTCGAGCTGGACGTGCCCTGCGTGGTGTCGGCCTCCGAGCCGACCGTCGGCGAACTGGGCCGGCGCGGCCTGACCGTGGAGTTCCGTCAGGGGGGTGCGCTGGCCGGCGCCTGCGCGGTCACGATCCTGGACGCCGGGACACCGCGCGCCTGAACCATCTCACCGGCCCCCTTCCCGCAGCGGCGGGGAGGGGGCGTTGCCGTGGCGTCCGCGGGAGCGGGTGCGGGAGCCGGTGTGGGTGTGAGTGTGGGTGTCGGTGTGGTGTGGGCGCGGTGCGGGGCGGGGGTGAGGCGCCGGCCGCCGTGCCCCGGGGGGCGTGACCGCCGAGCCCGGGAAGCCGTCGTGACCGCGCGAGGCGTGCCGCCCCAGAGTGCCGCCTGTCCGGGGGTGCCGCCCGCCCGGGGTGGAGGCGGGTCCAGGACTGAGGCGGGCCCGGGGTGGGGGCGTGCCCATGGTGGAGGCGGGCCCGGGGTGGGGG